>JBMYWA010000047.1:0-18979 GCA_049606935.1 Salibacteraceae bacterium | reverse complement strand
CAACTCTAAATACCTTTGGTTTTGAGGGTCATTTTTTAAAGCATTAGTCAACACTTTGTTTGCCTCTTTTTGTTTTCCGTTTTGGTATAACGTTAAAATGTAATTGTACCCATATTTTTCATTTTGAGGTGAAAGGGTATATGCTCGTTTTAGGTACTTGAGTTGAGCCTCTGAATTTCCTTGCGCGCTATGGTTTAATCCCATAAAATAATAGAACTCCCCATTTTCGGGAAAATGAAGAATACCCTGTTTTAATACCTCGTCTACTTTTTCTAGCATGTTTTGCGTGCTATACAAAATGGCTAGATTAGAATACCCATCCATTAATAAAGAATCCATTTTCAACGCATTTTCGTACGCTTCAACCGCCTGATTTGTTTGTCCTATGGTTTCATAATATTCTCCCAACATGATCTGCCCAGTTGGGAAATCAGCATTGGCCTTTAGGTAAACCAAATATTCTGCATGTACATTTTTCCACACTTCTTGAATTTCTGGTTTTAAGTATGCGGCATCAACATCTACAACAGATCTAAAAGCAAGCATTCTTATCGCTCTTTGGGGATCTTGAATTCCTATCATTCCGTATTGTTGTCGGTATTCTTTTGGAAAATAAATCAACCCTGAATAAGCTTTTAACCTTACTAAATCATCTTTACTTGTTAACGCTTCTATTAATAAATTGGTAGCTTCCTCCGAAGAATGCGATTGTAAATAGTCTACAGCCGTAGCCTTCACAATTTCGGGCACAGAGTCATTGACCAATAAGTTTTTTAAATGCGAAACCGAAAGGCCATTTCCCTTAGAACCTGGTAGTAAATCATCTGAAAAATGATATGCTCTAGGATATCCAAACCATTGGGTAACATGCGTTGCAGCCCATTTAGCGTCTTTATCCTTATGACAAGAATTACATGCATTAGATGTTCCATATTGAATACTTTGGTCGGGTCTAGGAATTCTAAAACTATGGTCTCTTCGATAATCATTTCCCATGTACATTTTACCATCCATATGGCAATTAATGCATTGGTTTCCCTCTGAGTTTGGCGAATGATGGGTATGTGTATTCTGCGAATACGCTTGATCATGACATTGCAGGCATAACTGATTTCCTTCTGCTTTTAACTTATTGGAATGTGGGTTATGGCAATTGGTGCAAGTAACATGATTACGATGCATTTTACTGGAAATGAATGATCCATATACAAAGTCCTCTTCTTTAATTTGACCATCAGCCTCGTAAAAATTGTTATTCAATGTTTGCGGGAAATAAGCCTCTAAAAAATTAGCTCTCGGATCTCCATTATCTAACAACATTGTTCTTCGCGCATGACAAGTTCCGCAATTATTAGTCTTTTCTTCGGAAGTTAAGTTTTTCAAATTGGCATAAGGATCTTTAGTTCCTTCTTTATGGGCTAACAGGTGATCTCTACCAGGGCCGTGACAAGATTCACAAGCTACATTTATTTCCTTGTAGGTTGTATTGAACACATCTTTGTGCGGATCATAATTCTTTTTTACATGAGTAGAATGACAGGAGGAACACATGGTATTCCAGTTTTGCCCACCTTTTGACCAGCTTAACCAATCATGCGGCTCTACAATTTCACCATCATACTGGTGGAACCATTTATTTTGTTCCGTATCCCAACTTGCACGTAGCGTTTGAAATTTGCCGTTTTCGGTTTTCAACAAGTATTGTTGTAACGGATGCCAACCAAAAGTGTAAGCCACCTCAAATTTTTGAGTTTTTCCGTTCTGGGTTATTTCCACGGAGTAATTACTGTCCCTTTTTGAGAATACGTACGATATTTCATCTGCTACAAAAGTGGTAGCGAAATCTCCCTTAACAAACTCATTTGTGGCTTTTTGCATGGAGAAGTAATGATCAGATGTAGCCCATTGATTAAACTCCTCTGCATGGCATTCTTTACATTTTTGAGCTCCCAAATACGGCTCTGAATGTGCTGAAATAGGTTCGACTTGAAAGGTTTCTTTGCTCACCTCATCACTACAAGACGAAATAAGTAATACGCTAATTAATATGGCAAACCATTGATACTTTAAAAGAGTCATGCGGCAAATGTAATCTTATGCGTGAATTGGAATGTAAGTTATCCTGTAAATCCAACCTTAGCATGCGAACCATCGCAAAATGGTTTATTAGCCGATGCCCCGCATCTACAAATAGCGGTCATTCCTGATCTGTTTTCTACCGAACCATCCATACCTGTAAGTTCAATATCTCCTTTAATTAGCATGGGGCCGTTGGGCTTTATGGTAGCCTTAACCGAGGAAGATATCGTTGTTTTTTCTGTACTATCTATATAAGAAAGAGCTCCAGAAGGGCATTCGTTAATTTGCGCCTTTAGCTCCGCTACCGAAGCATTTTCTTGTTTTAACCATGGCCGTTCTTTGGGGTTATATACCTCCGGCAACATCTTTACACAAACCGCAGCATGAATACACTTTTTAGGCTTCCATAAAATGGTTAATTCATCCTTTATATACTTTTTGGTGATTTCCTTTTCCATAATTTCTTGCGGTTTGTTCTTGACTAAAATACAGAAATTCTATACGGGGTTTATCCAATCGGAATTTTTATTTTTTTGAAGAGTAGCAAAATACCTTTTTCGGGCGCTCCACCAGCCCAATATTGATTCCGGTTGTTTATTTCCATATTGATTCCAAAATGACGTTAGGCTTGGTTCGTGTAATTTCAACTCATCTAACCAGCGGTATTGAATACTTTTCAAATTCCGAGAATTCCATCCCAATTTTGCCCAAATTATTTGGTTAAAATAATACCGTTCAGAGCCTTGGTATTGGGCATACTTCATCCCAATTTTATTGAATATTGGGGCAATAATACGGACCACTAATATCCATGTTATTACAGCAACCAATATTCTCTTTAACCACTCATCTACAGGAGAACCCCAAAGTAAAAACACCTCATCAGCAGTATTCTCTTCGCTTACTTGAACTTGGGCGTTTAAGGAGTCTTTGATGCTTGTAATTATTCCTATATCTGGATTAGCCGAAACTTCTATTACCACTTTAGGTAAGGTTTTTTTATACAGCTTTTTATGTACTGGATTCCACCAAAAAAATGTCATTTCTGGAAATTCAATCTCTCCTTCCTTTTCAAACAAATACCGCATTTTATCGGTTCTATCTGCGCTAATGTCTGTTTTACTTTTATGGTTATTCGTTTCGGATCTATTCGGATACAAACTAACCCCTGAAATGGAGTCCCACACCACCGGGGGAATTAATTCAGAAACGGTTCCAGATGCGCTACGGTAAATGCTTCGCTGGATTACATCGCCTACTTTCACATTTTTTAGACTAGAATTCCAATGGTTTTTTAACGTACAATTATTGGTGACCAGCCATTGGTTGGGGTCAAAACTGGATGGGATAGGTTTAACTGTAATTGTTTTTGAGCTTGTTTTTACCGTGCGTTTCAAACCCTTATAATCTCCCTCATTTGGCGTTTCCACCGAAATATTTAAACTTGGGAACACCACATTATTACTTGTGTATGGAAACACATTGTAGAAAAACTGAACTCCCGCATAAGTCTTTCCATCGATAACTTTTGAAGTGCTTAACGACCGAAAATAAACGGTAAAAGCATTATTTACTTGAATGTTTTGCACGTTCACCCCTTTGGTAAACCATGTAGCGGTGTACACACTTACCGTAACTTCAATAGGCTCTCCCTGGTACACACTTTTTTTATTTAAAGAGACCTCACTCCATAAACTGCGCTGGGAATGTCCTGTACAACTGAGCCCCATAAAAAGCCCCAACAATATGTATCGGAATATTACCATTTATTCAAATTTGGATTTGGCTTTATTCCTTTCTTTTTGACTTCGTTTGCAAATTTTCGCTTTAAAAACAAGGCTGGATCATCATTTACCTTCCGCATCATTATTTTTTGAGGGTTACTTGATATTGGCCCCATATCATCTGGCACCTCCGTTAACTCCTTTCCTTTACGAACATCGGTATTTACTGTTTCTTCCAAACGTGTTTTCTCCATGTCCTTTTTTGTCGCTTTTTGTCCGCCTCCACTTAAATCTTCGGGGCTATTATTCTCTGTATTTTGAGCCGTTTGCTTTTCAGATGCTTCTTGAGCTTCCTCTGGATTTACCTCCGATTCTCCACCTAAATTTCTAGAAATATGTGTTTGTATTTCGGCAGCTTTATCCATACTTGGATCTAATTCTACCGCCAACCCAAAAGCCATTTGCGCGGCTGCTAAATCTCCGTTTTTGTAATAAGACAACCCTAAATTATAAGCCCCTTGCGCGGTACTATCCTTACTAAAAGATTGAATGGCTTTTTCATAATCTCCGGCTTTATAATAGGCCACACCCTTGCGCATTTCGTCTTCGTACAAATGAGCGGCTTTGAGATAATGTTGTTTATCAAACTCCTGTTGGCCTTGATAATCTTTGGAATAAAACAAATCTTTAAACTTTAGATTATCACTACAAGAGGAAAGAAATAGCACACCAATTACTGAATAAATCACAAACCCTTTTCGAAACCAAAGCACAAGAAATAAAGCCAATGGAACGACTAATAATCTGCCTTGATCTTCCCATTCGTTTTCTTTCAAACCGTCCTTTTCTTGAAATTTTACATTTTCGCTAATTTCCTTAGCTAAACTTACCATATCACTATTGTCAAGCGTTAAATTGCTCACCTTTACATTATCCAGAGAAGTGATTTTTTGAAGTATTTGCTGGTCTAACCTAGACGTAATTGGCTCACCCTTTTTATCCTTAAAGACTCCTTTACTCCATTGTTTAGGGATTGTTGAACCCAGTGAGGTATTCATAGGTATTAACACCACTTTTTTTCGTTCTTTCTGAACATACATTTTCAACTGTTCAAACAGGGATTCTGTAATTTCATCTGTAAACAACAACAAATTGGAAGGTGCACTTGAAACAGAAACAATAGTATCCACCAAGGTGGTCATTCTCGAAAAATCGGTACCTGAATAGGGCATAATTTTAGGAGTCAACCCATCTAAATGACTATCTATAATGTGGTAATCGCTACAAAGGGGAACAATGGAATGGGCAGTTCCACTGAATCCAACTAATGCCATTCGTGCACGAGGGTTGGCCTTTATCAAATCCTTTATTTTGAACTTGGCACGCTCCAATCTGTTAGGTTGTATATCCTCAGCCATCATACTTTGCGACAAATCAAGCGCAATGACTACGGGAGTTTCCAAAATTTTTCCGGGCACTTCAATTTCTTTCCAAGTTGGCCCAGCCAAACCAACACAAGCCAAACCAAGCAAAATGAATAATAGCAAGTGCATCCATAACCGAATAGTATTACTGCCTTTTTCAATTACATATTCTCTTAGATGCGGAGCAATAACTTTTTTCCATTTCTCTTCATTTTTAAAACTAAATAACCCCAACAAAAACACGACAATAAGTGGAACCAGTATCCAAAGCAATTCTGGACGTAAAAAATGGAATTTCTCCCAATCGATATGTAAATAGTCTAAATTCAACTTGTTAATCTTTTAACAATACTGATTGCAGACATAAAAAACATCATAACTAACCCCATAATAATAGCCACACCTAAAGGGTAGTAATAAAGTAGAGTTACCGGTTTATTTTGTTCCTCTTCAAATTCTATTGGCTCCAATTTATCTAATTCGGAATAGATTTTTTCTAGTTCATTGGCATCTTTACCTCTAAAGTATTTAGCTCTGGTTAATTCTGATATTTCTATCAGAGTTGCTTCATCCAAGTCAGAACCTGCTCGGTTGGGTTCGCCTATTCCAATAGTATAAATAAGAATAGAATCTTGACGAGCTAAATCGGCTGCGTCTAAAGGTAAAATGTCGGTACCCGCATCTACACCATCCGTGATAACTAGCATCACTTTTGTTTCCAAAGTGTCGTTATCAAACATTTCCATCCCCTTCACAATAGCCTTTCCAATGTGAGTCATTTGTCCGGCATAACCCACATCAGCTTCTTCTAGCATTTGGTCAACCACAGCTAAATCGGGAGTAAAAGGAGCTTGAATATAGGCAGAAGAGCCAAAGAAAATTAGACCCATTCGGTCTCCTTTTCGTTTAGCAATAAATTCATGCATTACCGACTTTACCGCATCCCATCTACGGGCTTTTTTCCCATCAATAACCCAATCTTTTTGGGACATACTGAATGAAATATCGGCAACAATTAAGAAATTTCTAGATGTTTTAACCTTCATCTCTGGTTTTCCAACCAATTGGGGAGAAGATAAAGCCGCCAATATGCTTGTCCAGATAAGTACTAAACCTATCCAAACCAAAAAATTTCGTTTTCGAACCCAAGCTGAATTGCGGGGTTTTTGTTGGGTATAAGATTGTGCTTTGAGAAAATTTGGATACCTCAGGGAAGCACTCTTCATTCGCATTGGAGGAATAATCCAATACAGAATAAAAGGAATTGGAAACATCCAAAACACCCATTGATAGGCTATTTCAAAATTTTCAGGCATGGTGTTTAATCCAATTTTTAATTGATACAAAAAGAGATTTCCCTAGCTCTATATCCATCACCTTATTTTGAAACAAAGCGCTTTCAATTAACTCCTGATGATGTACAAAGTCACTATTTTTACAGGTTGAATCCAAAAAACGCAACCATTCCAAACCACTCAACTCCGCCACTTTTTCTCTGCCAAATGAGTGAATAGCTACTTGCTTTAGCACCGCCATTGATTCGTTAATGCGCTGAAATTCTATTTTATTTTCAAAACGAGATTGAATTTCGGAAAGCGTCTTTAATGCACTTCTTCTAAACGCCCTTTTTTGGTATCGAACAATAATAATGGCGACTAAACTCACTAGTATTGAACCGATTATACCAAATACCATATACCATCCAATAGCGTCATATGTCATAGCAATTGCATCAGGCTCATAGATCACTCCTAAATCCAACTCTTTTTGTATGGAGGTTGAATCTTGCATGTTATGCCGGGTTAAAGGCTGTTCTTAATTGATCTTCAATAGCATCAATCGTATTCATTTTTAGAACTGGAACCTTATGTTTTTTCATTTTAGACTCAAATTCTTGGAAATCATTATCAAAACCTGCTGTGAAATTAGCAGAAATAGAAGTAGATTTTCCATCGGCCACAATTTGCTTTTTTTGGTCTCCCAGCGTTATTTTTTCTACTGGAATTTCACGCTCCATTGGGTCGTAAACTTTCACCAATACCACATCATTATGTTTTGATACGTAAGAAATGGCTTGAACTACTTGATCTGAATAATGAATAAAATCACTAATAATAACTACCAAATAATCATGGGTCACCAAATTCTTAATTTTAGAAATAGCATTGTTCAACGAATCCTGTCTATTTCCAAATTTCTCCAGGTTTTTTAACTGGTGATTATGATGAACAATCCGCTCCAGAAATTTAAAGGTGTTTTTTTTATTTCGTTTGGGTGAAATGGCATCAATTCCATTATCGGTAAAAATTAGCCCGCCCACACGGTCTCCTTCTTTTTGAATTTTAAACGCCACAAGAGCTGCTAATTCAGCAGCAACAACAGATTTCATTCTTTTTTGAGAACCAAAAAACATGGATTGCGATTGATCTACCACTATAAGTGCAGGTTTTTCCTTCTCTTCTGAAAAAACTTTTGAGTGTGTTTTTTGTGTGCGAGCGGTTACCTTCCAGTCAATATTTCGAATATCATCACCCGCAGCATATTGGCGCACCTCCTCAAAATCCATTCCTCTACCCCGAAGTTTTGAAGCATGCTTTCCCCCAAGAACGCTACGAACTTTTTGTCTATTAGGTCGAAAACTAAATCCCTTAATTTTTCCTTCTAACTTTAATAGCTCGGGTAAGGAGGTGAATATGTCTTTGGGGAATACATCCATAACCTAACCCAAAACCGCCACTTTTTTCAGTATTTCATTTATCACCTTATTGGCATCAATGCTATTAGCCTCGGCTTCATAGCTGAGTATTAAACGATGCCTTAAACAATCATACACTACCGCCCGTATATCATCGGTTGTGACATGATCTCTTCCACTCATCCATGCATGAACTCTAGCACACCTATCCATACCAATAGTACCTCTAGGGCTTGCTCCAAATTCTATCCATTTAACCAATTCCTCTCCATATTTTTCAGGAGAACGGGTAGCCGAAACAATGTCGACAATATATCGTTCCATAGGCTCAGAAATAGTGATTTGAGCTATTTCTTTTCTGGCTTCAAAAATCACATCTGGCGATATTTGAGTAAGAGATTCTTCTTTTTTAGCTTGTTCGTTTCTATTCAATCTCATTATAGCTAACTCTGATTCATCGCTAGGGTAATCAATCATTACATGCATGATGAATCGATCCATTTGAGCTTCAGGTAAAGGATAAGTACCTTCTTGCTCTACGGGGTTTTGAGTAGCTAAAACCATAAACAGCGGCTCCATTTTATAGGTGCTTCCTGCAACCGAAACTTGTCGTTCTTCCATTGCCTCTAACAAAGCAGATTGCACCTTAGCTGGGGACCTATTAATTTCATCCGCTAAAATGAGATTATTAAAAATTGGACCTTTTTGAAAAATAAATTTCTCCTCTGTTTCGGGTTGATAAATTTCAGTTCCAGTAATATCGGACGGAAGTAAATCTGGGGTAAACTGTATTCTACTTAACCCACAATTCAACCCTTTTGATAGGGCCTTTATTGCACGTGTTTTAGCTAAACCTGGTAATCCTTCCAAGAGCAAATTTCCATCAGCCAGAAGAACCAGTACCAGTTTATTTACCAAATCATCCTGCCCAATTATTGCGCTAGACATTTGATTTTTTAGCTCATTAATAGATTCGTAAGCAGTCATACTTTTATTTTATTTGAAAAGGGTAAATTACATTCCAATCAGTTTTCATATCAATTACTGTCCAGCCGTTTTCCTCGGCTTCGTCTAACCCCTTATCTAATTTACCAATATGTGAATCTCTATCGTAAGCCCATTCGCGCACCTCATCGGTATGATGTAAATACAACATGAAACTTTTATGGGTATTGGATGCTGTGTATTGCATCATTTGTAAATCGCCATCAGAGTTTCCGGAAGAAAATACGGGTTTTTTACCTATTATTTTTTGAATATTTAGGGGTTTTCCTTCTTTATCATTGTTAAAATCTAACCCCGGCAAGCGCTTAATTTGAGGGTTTCCATTGTTAAAATCAAATTCGGTTTTTATTCTAGAACCTAAAATTTGCTCTTCTGGTATTCCATAAATTTCGGTAACAAAAGCACGCATAAAATCAACCCCACCACCTGAAACGATGTAGGTTTTAAAGTTATTAACTCGCAAATAATCTAATAATTCTAGCATGGGTTGGTACACTAATTCATCATACCCCACATTAAGGGTAGGGTGTTTGGCGGTGGCAACCCAGTTTTGCACTTGAATTTTAAACTCTTCTTGGGTATTTCCGGTATGGGAGGTCATTAAAACTTGAACTAAACCCTTTTCACCTTGCGCCATTAAAGCTTTCATGTTGCCCTCTAATACGGCTTGATAGGGTTGTTCTGTTTTCCACTCAGGATGATCCGCAGCCATGGCTTTAATTCGATCTATGGCAAAAAATAATTGGAAATAAGCAGGTTGTTCTGCCCATAAGTTTCCATCGTTATCAAACGTAGCGATCCTGTCTTTAACCTCAATATAATTTGGGTTTTCTGGATTGGTGACTTCACTTACATAATTAAAAATCGCATTTTTTGTTTCTCCCTCATTCCAGGATGGAAGAGGATCTTTTGGAACCACGATTGTGCTAGATTCCTGATTTTCTTTTGCCACTTCTGGCGATGAGCAACTGCCAATGCTGACCATTAAAAATACTGTTAAGGCACCCATAAGCCCCCTTTTAACTTGTTTTAAATCCATCCTTTTCTTTTAAAATACCATAACATTCCTCCAGTAATCAAAACCATTATTCCCAAGGTAAGGTAGTAGCCATTTACCCATTCTAACTCCGGCATATTTTTAAAATTCATTCCGTAAATACCCGCCAAAAAGGTGAGTGGAATAAACACCGTAGATACAATGGTTAAAAACTGCATTACCTGATTCATTTTATTGGCCACACCAGATTGATACAAATCCATCACATTTGTAAGCATTTCTCTTTGCGACTCAATGCCATCAATAATTTGCTTTACATTTTCGTGCACATCTGCAAAATACCTTACACTATACTCAGAAATGTATTCATTTGATTCTTTACTAAAAAAACCTAATCTATCTCTTAGAGGAAATACCATTTTTCTAAAATTGATTAATTGCTTTTTAAGCAGCAATATTTTTTCACGTGAATCTTCAGAAATAGCATCAATAATTTCTTCCTCTAACGCTAAGACCCTGTCATTAGCGCTTTCAACAATAAAGAAATAATGGTCTACAATTATATCCAATAACCTAAAGAGCAAATAATCCACTCCCTTATCGGGTACTTTTCCTTTACCCGCACTCATTCTTTGAATTAGGCCATCAAATAATTTGTGAGGTTTTTCTTGTGCAGAAATTATCCAGTTGTTTCCTAAAATAAAGCTAATTTGATCTACTGAATTTAGTTCACTATTGTGCTTTACATTTAAAATTTTGAGCGACATAAATAAGCAATTATCATATTCCTCAATTTTAGGCCTAATAGTGGTGTCAAGAACGTCTTCTAATAACAAAGGGTGTAAACTAAACTTTTTTCCAACCGTAGAAATTACATCTGAATCATGCAAACCATTGATATTAATCCACCTTAATTTTTCAGATGAATTTGGGGGTTGTAATTCATTTACGTGTACAAAAGACTGGCCCTCAAAAAAACCTTTTGAAAAAACCAATTCAGAAACTTCAGCATCTTTAATTTTTTGATCACCTATGTGTACTAAACTTCCGGGAGGAAGTCCTGCTTTTCTAGATTGCTTATTCATAGTTTCAAAAAAGGCCGAATATTTCTATCCGGCCTTTATTAATTAATTCAACTTTTATTAGTTATTGGCGGGTGTGGCTAACTTTTCCATTACCTTATCCAAACTGAAACTAGCCGCCTTCATTCTTGGTGGATATTCCTTAAAAGTCATTAAAAACTCCGCCACAATATCTTGAGCTGGCACCAATAAAAATGCGTGGTCCATTAACCAATCGTAATAGGTATTGGATGTAATGGTTGCAAATTCATACGGGTCTCTTCTTAAGTTGTAAATCATAGGTAAACGCAAAACAGTAAATGGTTCTGCCCATGTTTGCAATGTTCCTGGAGACCTTTGTTCCATAAAACATAACTTCCAATCGTTGTAACGTAAAGACATTAAATCACCATCATCAGAAAAATAGAACAACTCTACTCGAGGGCCTTTGTCTTCTTTTCCAGTTAGATAAGGAAGGAAGTTATACCCGTCTAGATGAACTTTATATGTTTTGTCTCCGATAGTGTACCCTTTTAATAATTTTTCTTTCACATCATCTTGTCCGGCAGCTGCCAAGTAAGTAGGTAACCAATCCATACCCGACATAATTTCATTAGAAATTGAACCAGCTTCAATATGATTTGGCCAACGCACAAAAGACGGAGTTCTCCAACCCCCTTCCCAGTTGGTGTTTTTTTCTCCTCTAAACGGATTTACACCTGCATCTGGCCATGTGTTTTTATGGGGCCCATTATCTGTACCGTACTGAACGATGGTATTATCAGTCACTCCTAATTCATCTAGTAGATCCAATAATTGACCCACGTGCATATCGTGCTCCATCATACCGTCACCATATTCATTCTGTCCAGAAATCCCTCTTAATTCATCTTTAACATGAGTTCTGAAATGCATCCGCGTTCCGTTCCACCACACAAAAAATGGCTCTCCTGATTTTACGGCCTCTCTAATGAATTTTTTAGCCGCATCGATGGATTCATCATCAATGGTTTCCATTCTCTTTTTTGTGAGCGGGCCTGTATCTTCAATTTTGCCATCTGCAGTAGAATGAATAACCCCTCTTGGGCCATATTTCTTTCTAAAATCTGGGTATTTTTCTGGGTCTGGATAATCAGGTAATTCGGGCTCTTCCTCTGCATTTAAGTGGTACAAGTTCCCGAAAAACTCATCAAAACCATGGTTAGTAGGTAAATGCTCATCTCTATCTCCTAAATGGTTTTTACCAAACTGACCTGTTCTATAACCTAATGGTTTTAATAACTCTGCAATAGTTGGATCTAGTTCACTGATACCTTCTTTAGCACCCGGCATACCTACTTTACTTAATCCAGTACGATACACACTTTGCCCCATAATAAATGAAGAACGACCAGCAGTACAACTTTGTTCGGAATAGTAATCGGTAAACATCATACCTTCCTTGGCTAAACGGTCTATGTTGGGAGTTTGGTATCCTACCAACCCATGCGTATAAGCACTAATGTTGGATTGACCAATATCATCTCCCCATATTACCAGAATGTTTGGTTTTTTGTTTTTTTGGGCTTGGGCTTCACTTTGAAATCCTAGCGCCATAGCTCCTACACCTATGGCTATAAATAGTTCTTTTTTGGGTAAATTAAATTTAATCATATTGTATTTATTGATACAATGGTAAATTTAATGATTTCCACGAACTCAGAACGTGATTGGGTATTTTATTTTAATGATCGAATAATAAGTAGGCTAAAACTCTTTACCAAATGCTATAGCAATAGACCAAGTATCATAGGAGCCCCCTTTAAAATCATAGAAAAAACCAGGCGCAATTACCCAATCATTTTTTAGACTAAACACACGTTCGCCACCCATCCGGATAACTCCTAAGTTCTCATGCTTTTCTAGCTCAATTCCACCCCCTGCATAAACAGTCCATGGCGTATTAAAAGAGTAAGCGCAAATAGCAGTTATTACCAAAGCCTTATCTCTATTTAAATCTCTATCTACAATGAGGTAATTGGCTAATTCCAAATCAATCATTGTTCCCACTTCCCAGTTTTTATTGATTCTTCTAAAATAATCTAATCCAATACTAGGAACTAGAATACCTTTTGAATCTGTATCCTCAGGAAAGGCCGCTTTTGGAATATAGGTGTAGCCAAATGCTCCAGTAAGTAGATTCTTTTTTAATTCTTCATGCTCATGCTCCTGACTATAAGCCATTGAAGTAGCAAGTACTAATAATAAAGTGATTATTTTTCTCATCATTTACTTTTTTTTGTTTTAGGCCCAAGGAATCTGTAATTAATAGATGCTAAGTATGAGGTTCTATCGCCAATAACACCGAATTCTGTACGAAATTGCCAGGCTTTATTAAACTGAAATTGTCCACCAATCACCCCATTCCACATTTCTTTGGTTTGCTTATCCATTTCATACCTAACCACCGCATCACCATCAGCTGCGGCTAATCTTTCCATAATGGGGTAAGCGTTTTATCGGCTACACCTTTTTGAGCTGGAGTTGCCTCATTCTCATACCAGTCCACATAATTACCTACAATTTCATCTCTTCTATCCCATGTATCATCGGGTAAGGCGTCCTTCATGGCAATTTCACCTCTAGTCTCGGTTTGCATATTTAAACGCATTCCCCCAACCCAAATATTAATGTTTCTATCTGGCCTATTTTTAAACACAAAACTATGCCCCATTCTTAATCCTAAAACATTAACCCTGGTAGGTTCATCTAATAATTCTGGGTAATTCCAAGTCATATTAAAATCACACGACACCCAGACAGGCCCAATACCGCCTGCTGCCAGAACACCAAAACCAGCAGTAGTTAAGCCCTGATCAACTACTGACTTCATGGAGATTGGAAACTCTAAATTCACTTCTGTTTTACTTCTATCTACACCAAATAGTCCATAGACATTCAAAAATGGGAATACCCAGAGATCAGGTCTGACATTAGTAGCAAATGAAGTGTTTCTATTATCACCAAACTTAATAAAATCAATAGGGGTTGTAGGTATTTCTACAGAGTCTGTTGTAATCCCCAGTTTCATATTGTTTATTAAAATCCCCTGATCCAACCAAATAAAATTAGCCATTACTCCCGTTGGATACGGAATATCAAAGCCCTGTTTATAAGCACCTGCCCTCCAAATAGGCCATTTTCTATCGTAGTTCACATTTTTCAAACTATCTGTATAGGCTTGGTGTTTAGTTTTCACCTTTTTAGTGGTGTATTGAGTGGAACCCCAAAAAGGAATTAACCCTAGGACAAATATTAGAATTAATAGTTTTTCATTTTATTAATTTGATATATCAATTGTACAATAATATTGGGAACGTTTTTTACTATTTGAAATTTCGTTGGTTAGGAATTGGAGCTTCTATTTGTGCTGATTTTAATTCATTAAAAATAGTAAGTGCAATTTCGCTATTGGTTTTTAGGGTGTCTGAAAATGAAGACCAATACAATAAGGCGAACTCCAAATTACCATCTTCTCCATACCCATAAAAATAAGTTTTTGGCGCAGGATCCGAAAAAGTTTTAGGATGTTCATTTGCTACTTTATTAAAAAGTTCAATTACCTGATTTGGATCTGCATTAGATGATGTTCTCATTCTTACTTTACTTCTTCTATCCCTGTTGGCTAAAGTCCAGTTTACTACTTTTTTAGATATTAAATCTCCGTTGGGAATTATAGCTTCGGCACCGGAATAGGTTCTAATGTTACTTGAACGAACACCAATATTGGTAACCTCTCCCATTTCGTTGTCAATTTCAATGGCATCGCCTAAATTTATTGGCCTTTCGAAAGCTAAAATTAAACCTGCAATAAAGTTTAACACAACATTTTGCAATCCAAAACCAATACCCACCGACAGCGCTCCAAAAACAATTCCTAGTTTACCCACATCAAAGCCCGCAGCCGAAAATGCTACATATACTCCGATAGAAATTACCAATATTCTTAAAATAAGTGATGTAGCTGGTGCCACCCCTCTTGGCAGAACTTTCAACATCCATGAATCCTGAAAAATGGACGCCACCAATTTGGCAATTAACAAAGACAGAATTAATAAACCAGTGAAAGATAAAATACTTCCCAATGATATTTTGGTTTCTCCAATTTTCCAATCTATCTCTAACAGGCCTTGTGTCCACTCCACTAGGTTATCGTAAAAGTCAAAACCCTTTAGCGTAAATACTATCCAAAGTAAAAAACCCAGCCATGAAATAATGGGTTGAAACCTTTTAGTGGTAGCTTCTACCATTATAGATAAAGTTTCTTCGTGATTGGCCTTTCTTAATTGAACCACAAAAAGGGTTAAATTAGAAATTATCTGAACCGCTAAGAACACTACCAACCCTAAGGCAATAGATATTAAAACACCATTCAACAAAATATCGGAAAGGTTCACCATTCCAATAAGGTTGAACAAGAAAGAAAGAACGGTTATAAAACCAAAGAATGGAAATAAATATCGGAATACTTTAAATAATTTCCCATACGAATCTTCTTTTTTAAACATGGCTTTTCTACCAAAATAAATGGCCGAGAAAATAACTATAGACTTACAAAGTAATATCCACCGTATGGGGGTAGACCTTGGCATATAATAAGGCTCAACGGTTTGAATTAAAAAGCCCAATAATATAAGAATCATTAATGGGTAAATTCTTTTATGGGTAATTCTTGGCAATAAGAATGTGGAGGCTAGCAGCACCAATAATATTTGTATTTCGCTAAAAACGGGAACTATAGAGGTATAAAAAAAGGAGGATATTAATACCCCCAGAATTAACGCAGATGAAACGGGATGGGTGAGGATAACTCTTATTTGAAAATCAATATTTCGAGCCAAATGAAGGTTTGTTTTACCTAATTGGTGATTGAATACTAATAGAAGAATAAAAATGAAAAGAATAATTACAATTTGAACCACAATTTGATCCAAATTGCTTTTGGTAAACAGCTTTAAGCTTTCATAATCTTCTAGCAGGCCTTTTTTAATTGCACCTTCGGCAACAGCAGAAGAGTCTGTAGTTACTTTAAGCGAATCTACATTGGTGGTGTCTTTTTGAAAAATTGTCCAAAACGGAGGGCTATCCAAAACAAAATACTCCTTTTGCCTGAGTCTTTCGTACCGTATTATTTCAGAGTATGCTTCATCCACTATCAATATTAGTTCAGTAATTTTCTTTTCAATTTTAAACAAACTATCTAACCTAATGTGCGAATAATCAATTAAATCATTGAGTGTAAAAATCATGGTATCCAAACTAGCAAATACCTCTTCTGATTCTGTGTTTTGTGCTAAAACAGTTTTGGTTCCTGTCCATTTTTCAAGTTCAAAAACCAACTCTTCATTTATTTCACTGACCTCTTCATTTCTTTCATTGAGTATACTTTGAGTAGATTTCATTTTCTTTTTAAACTCCAACCAAACAATCTTTCTAGAATTCAATTCTCTACGTGTAAGACTTTCAATTTCAGAGTATAAGGAATCCTTTTCTACTTGTACTTGTACGTGAATGGAGTCAAGTAAAGAATCTATTTCTAAAGTTTGGGTATTGGGTTTTAAAATTTGCTTTAAGTTTTTAATTCTTCCTCTTAAAGATTCTGTTTCGCTTGAAATCTGGTCTATAGACAATGCGTTTTTTATAGCAGAACTATCCTCTGGAATTTCTTCTTGAGAAAACCCCAATTGAAAAGTAAAAATAGTTACGCCCAAAAACAGGCAAAGCTTTAAGAGATGTATTCTCATAGTTCCGTTTATTGTAGAGTTTACAATATAAATTTATTTTAATTAATTAGGATGTAGTTGAATTACAAATTCTATTTACAAGATAATATGGGGGAAATAAAAACGGGTTAAAGCGCTAAAAATCTTTAACGAGGTAATTTGCTCAAGGGTTTAAAATTTTTAATGATTTTTTTATTCTCTGGTTTTAAATGCCGCCCATACCAAGCCCATGCTAATAAAACCAATTCCCATACCAATAGATCCTCCTACATCTGGCCGACCAAAAAACAATCCGATTCCTCCGCCAACAAACATACAACCCACAAATATTACTCCTCCAATAGCCGCTGAACTCTTTTTGTCTTCACTCATAATTTTGATATTTGGGTAAAGGTAGTTAAATAGATTATCTTTAAAAAGACAGTTAATTTAGTAACTACGTTTAATCAAAATTTTGGTATCTGATTGGGTCTTGCATACGGCATATCCAATATATGACCCACTTGATAATACTTATTTAATCCGGAAACCACCACGTTTTTAGCCATGTCAAAATCAATTAACCCCTTTTCATTTATTATGGAATTAGGAAATTCAACACATTCAATTTGACCAACAATTATGGTTGTTCCATTGTATTTTATTGGCATTTGTTCCAAAAATCGCATCCCAATTCGTATGTATGATTCTCCTACAAAAGGAGCTGGAAAATCTTTAACGTATTCAGGAGTCAAATTACAACTAGTGAACTCGCTTTTTTCTGATTCAATCTTGGCAGAAGTGTAGTGCGAATTTACAAGAATAGATTGGTGTACATGATTTATTGTATAATAACCCGATTCAATAATGTTCTCTAAAGTATCTCTACGAACATCTTTACTTGGCCTCATAACAAAACCCAATAACCCAGGGTCTGATCCGATATGAAAAATAGAATTAAACAACCCAAGATTATCCTTTCCATTTTTTGATTTCGTACCAATTAAACAAGCTTGCTTAACTCCAGAAATGGAGTTTACAATGTTTAACCGATGTACGTGATTAAATGATTTTAAATCTTGCTTAGTTATTATCATGTGTTCTCGAATTTACCAAAACGTTTATCAATAGCTTTTGTTCTGTAATTGAAAATTTCTTCTAACTTAGATTTGATCACAAGCGAATTGGCCATATTACCTAGTATACCAAAAGGAGGTTGATAAGAAACAATGTCCTTCATTAATACTCCTCCATTAATAGGTTCTATGTGATGTTGGTGATGCCAAATACTGTATGGCCCCACCCTTTGTTCATCTACAAAAAACTGCTTCTCTTGTACTTGTGTAATTTCGGTTACCCATTTAGTTGAAATACCCAAGAGGGGTTTTACATTATAACTAATGATCATACCGGCATACATTTTTTCAGGCAAATTAGGAGTGGTAATATCAAAACCCATGTAATCTGGGGTTATTTCCTTCAGGTTTCTTGGAGAAGAAATAAAATCCCAAACCTCATCCATTGATGCCTTAACTTTCTGTTCTTTTGTTAATTGAAAAAATCCCATAGTTATATTAAAGTTCAAAGGTACACTTTTTTGTTTATTCTTTTTGTGTTTTCATTAAACAAAATTGCTAAATTTCGTTTAAATACAAATCCATACCTTTACCACAACGTATTTATTGTTATGCATTATTTCAGGTCATTTACATTTTTCATGGGGTTTGCCTTAGTATTTATAGGGTCTTGCTCTAAAGGTGCCTCCACTACCGCAGGTTCTGCTTCTAAAGTTAATGAGTTAAACACGAAAATGAATGGTCAACCGTGGAATGGGTCAATTTTAAGTTGGGCAGTTTCAGGAGGAACCCGCCAAATAAACGCTAATGCAAATAATGGCTCATCCATTCAAATTTTTATGCCAACGGATACAACTGGTGTTTTTTCGGCAAACGAGGTAACCGTTTCATACAACGATGGGACAACCACCTGGAGTAATAACATTAGTGGATTTGTTAGTGTAACATCAAATAATGATGACCAAATAGAAGGTACTTTTGAAATGGTAGTGGCCTCTTATTTTAATTCAGATACATTAACGTTTACAGCAGGCTCTTTTTATTTTAAATCTATTTAAAATTTCACTTTTTTTTGATGATTATTCGTTCTTCTACCCTTTCAGATGTTTCAGTAATTATGCGCATAATTAAAGATGCTCAAACTCATTTAGCTCAACAAAAGATTGACCAATGGCAA
>JBMYWA010000046.1:0-19334 GCA_049606935.1 Salibacteraceae bacterium | reverse complement strand
AATAAGTAATTAAGAAAACGACCCAAAATACTAGGTAAGCCATAAATGGCCGTTTGTCCTGCTAGTTTTTTAAGTTTACTCATTACAGATTTCTTGTCTTACTTAATTCGAGCGAAAAGTAATCATTCTCAGGGCAACCGCAGCATTCAAAAAGGGTAGTTTTCAATACTGCATGGTTGGTTGTTCTATTTTAGATTTCTGACTCAATGAGGAGATATACCTCTCCCTTTTCTAAAGTCTCTTTTTCATGTATAGCTCCATCTCTAAGTATCGAAACATCATATTTTCCAGCACCCGAAAGTATTTCCATTTCAATTTGCACCGGTGTTCCAGATTCAAAATCTCCTAGGATTTCACTCTCCCAAATTCTATCAGTTAGTGGCCCAACCGATTTTGTAGCTCCACCTCTCAACTGGTAAATCATTCGGTAAGTGGCAACTTCAATCCCTCTATTCTCCACTTTATATTGGACCGTCCATTTTTTAATCTCATTTTTTTCGCACCCAAAAAAAGTGAGAAGTGAAATAGCAAATACAATATTCCAGAGAATTTTCATGGCACTAAGATAATATGTGGATTTACAAACCTCAAAACTTAATTTTGGCGCATGAATTTATCTGTACAGTCTGACGAACATTTTATGAAACTAGCTTTAGCCGAGGCCCAAAAAGCTTTTGATGCGGACGAAGTACCCGTAGGTGCTGTAGTTGTTCACAACGGACAAGTAATTGCCCGAGCACACAATTATACCGAGCGACTCAATGATGTAACCGCTCATGCGGAAATGCAGGCCTTTACCGCAGCTGCGGAAGCCCTTGGGGGCAAATACTTGTGGGATTGTACGCTTTATGTAACTCTTGAACCGTGTGTTATGTGTGCTGGGGCTTCTTTTTGGACACAAATTAGTCGTGTAGTATACGGTGCGAGCGATGAAAAAAGAGGCTTCAATAAAATCAAAACTTTGTTAATGCACCCAAAAACCGAAATTGTGGGTGGTTTAATGAAAAATGAAAGTGCGGATTTATTAAAGAAATTTTTCCAAAACAAACGCTAATAGGAATCTTTATAAACTAAAAAAGGGGAGCTAAACAGCTCCCCTTTTTTATGAATTATTATAGTTACTAGTAAATAGTAATTCTTTCAATTTTGGTTTCATCGCCCGTTGATATTTTCACAAAGTATAAACCTTGGGCTACATCATTTAAATCAATTTGAGCGTTTAACTCGGATTGGTTGTTACTGTCAATGATTTTCTTTTTGACTAGCTGTCCGTTAGTAGTCAACACCTCAATTTCTACTATTTGACCTAAATACCCTTTTAAATCAACATTTAAATCTCCTTTGGTAGGATTTGGATATAAAGCAATAGACAATGATTTACCTGGCTCATCTACACCACCACAAATGTCAAAATCAACATTTACGGTATCTGTTCCGAAACATCCGTTACCATCTTCAACAACTACAGAATAATCACCTGTAGAGGTTACAGATTCTGTTTGAGCAGTTCCACCAGTTGACCACGCATAAGAAACAAATCCAGCACCTGCATCAATTTCATAAGAGGTTTGTTGCATACAAAGAATAGTATCTGCTCCTAAATCAACCACAGGTAAGGCCCATGCGGTTACTGTTATATCATCCAATCCAATACATCCATTCACATCCGTAGCTGCTACATTATACGTTCCGCTAGTAGCCACTGTAATTGTTTGGGTAGTTTCTCCAGTACTCCATAAGTAAGACACAAATGAACCTGCATCCAGTACCTGATCGGTACCCTCACAAATATTAGAAATATCTGCCCCTAAATTTACAACCGCAGCTGGGAAAACGGTTACATCTACGGTGTCAAACGTGGTACATCCATTTATATCTAAACCTTCAAACGAAACTGTTGTAGAAGAATAAATATTGGCTGTATCTGTCACTCCACCGGTTGACCATAAATACTGGCTAAAGGCTGAATTTGCAGTTAATGTTAAAACCGCCCCACAGAATACGGTATCGTTTGGTAACATAGATGGGGTAAGTGGATTAACTGAAATAATCTCAGCCGTATCCTTAAGAACACATCCATTTGCATCAACAACTTGAACAGAATAAACACCACCAGTAAGCGCTATTGCATTATTACCGGTTTGGCCATTTGACCATGTGGTAGTATACGGTAATGTACCTCCAATTGGATTCATTACTACTGATCCTGTTGCATCAGAATAACAATTAACGTTTGTAATGTTGAACCCAATATTTGTTAGTTGAACTGGATCAATTAAAACCACATCGAAAGTACTTGAACAATTATTAGAATCAGAAATGGTAACCGTATTCACATTCGAACTTAATAACGAATCGGTATCTGTAGTATCGCCCGAAGGCCATAAATAATTATAGTTTCCTGCTCCACCCGTAGCTGTAACCTGTGCCCAACCAGTTGAATCTCCAAAACAAAGCGGATTCATAGTTGCCCCAAGAGCTCCTACAATTAAAGTAGGCTCGGTAATTACAACATCTAAAGTATCTGCACAACCTAAATTGTCTGTTACGTATGACGTATACGTTCCTGCTGGCATATTAGATAATGTACTATCTGTACCCGCAACTGACCATGTAAACGTTGACGTTCCAGAACCACCAGTAGCACTTACAACAATATTTGCTGTGCTATCTCCATTACATAAGATATCTGAGACACTAACCAATGTTAAGTCTAAATTAGAACTTGAACTAAGTGTAACTGTTGTGGAATCAATACAACCGTTAGCATCAGTTACCGTAAGCACATTTATACCTGAAGTTAAATTTGTTGGACTTTCTACGGATTGTCCGTTTGTCCAAGCAAAAGTGTATGGCGTTGTTCCGCCTATTGTAGTAGTCATTGCTGAACCATTACTACCTGAATTACATGTTAAATCTGTAACTACACCTAACGTATTCACCAATTGAGCTGGTTCAGAAATAACTGTAGTCAATGTATCCGCACATCCATTTGCATCGGTAACAGTTACCATGTAGGTGTTGGCTGCAAGGTTTACCGTATTCGCGGTGGTATCACCATTAGACCATGCGTAATTGTATGGTAAAACACCTCCAGTAATAGTTGTTACCACCTGACCATTTGTATCTGAGTTACATAATACATCCGTACCTGTAGCAACCGAAACTAAATCTGCTGGTTCCACTAAGGTCACCGCAATTGAATCTTGACAGCCATTACCATCAGTAGCGGTGAATGTATATACACCCGCTCCAACATTATTTAAAATGGTATCTGAATCTGTATTACTCCATAAATAAGTGAAACTTCCTACACCACCTGAAACCGCTGCAGTAACTTCACCATTGGTGTTGCCAAAACATAATGGATTAATTTGGTTATAAGCCGATGTGATGATATCAGCCGGTTCAGAAATTGAAACCATAGCCGTATCCTGACAGTTGTTTGCATCTGTTATGGTAACAATATGATTTCCTGCTAATAAATTGGTCTCTGTATTTGAAGTACTTCCTGTTGACCATGCATAGGTATATGGTGAAGCTCCACCTACAACACTTACAGAGCCAGTACCAATTGAATCACCAAAACAAAGGTTATTTGTAGATGATGAAACAGAAGCAGTTAAAGAACTTGGTTGAGTAAGGTTTGCTAAAGTAGAATCAATACAACCATTCGCATCTGTAACCGTTACTCTGTAAAATCCAGAAGTTTGATTGTAAATACTATCGGTAGTATTACCATTTTGCCATAAATAAGTGTAAGGCATTGTTCCTCCAGCACCTTCTACAACTGCAAATCCGGTTGCAGACCCATTACAAGCTACGTTTTGTGAGTTGGTGATAGCGGCAGTTAAATCGGTTGGCTCAGTAATAGTTACCGAAGTAGAATCTACACAATTGTTACCGTCTGTTACAGTCAATTTATAAATTCCAGGGCCAACACTAGATATTGAACTTGTAGCAGAGCTATTTGACCATAAATAAGAATAAGTTGGTGTTCCGCCATTTGCAAAAACAGTAGCAGATCCATTATCAGCTCCAAAACAATCTACATTTGAACTTGCTACTAAGGCAAGTGTCATAGCTGTTGGTTCAGTAATTGTTACCGATGTGGTTTTTTCACAACCATAGTTATCGAGTACACTTACCGAATAAGTTCCGGCTGCCAAACCAGTATTTGTAGTGTCTGTATATCCGTTAGACCAAGTATATGTATATGGCGTCCCTCCTCCTGTAGCTAAAGCCACTGCTTCACCTGTAGTTAATGAATTACATAAAACATCTGTTGATCTAGTTATGTTCACTTCTAACAAAGTAGAAGGTTCATTAATGGTAACAGATGATGAATCTATACAGCCATTTGCATCTGTAATAGTCACTTCATACAACCCAGCTGTAATGGCATCATTTAATGCCGTGGTAACTGAATTTGACCACATATAAGTATATGGAGATGTACCTCCGTTTGCAACAGCCGTGGCACTACCTGAAGCATCATTCATACACATCACATCCATTGAATTTGAAATGCTCGAAACCATAGTAACCGGTTGCGTAATTGTAAAGGTGCTGTCCACTTGGCAATTATTCGCATCTGTAATAGTTAATGAATAGGTACCAGTTCCAATTCCGGTAATCGAAGAGGCTGTTGAGGCATTACTCCATGCGTAAGTATAATTTGCGGTTCCTCCGCTTACAGAAGTTGTAATTTCACCATCAGTTAATCCGTTACAAGTCACATTAACTTGTGTTGGGTTCATTGCTAAAATTGTTGGCTCTGTAATAGTTACCTGCGTTGAATCCACACAGGAATTAGCATCCGTAATAGTTACGTAGAACATTCCTGCCCCAAGATTAGTATTTGCCATTGTAGTAGCACCATCAGGCCAAGCAAACGAATAACCTCCTGTACCACCAGAAACCGTAACACTTGCACTACCATCTGTTAGTCCATTACAAGTAGCATTTGCGAACGTTGAACTAGAAACATTTAAGGCTGTAGGTTCTGTAATGGTAACTGAGTTCACGTTTTGACACGAATTATTGTCGGTTACGGTTACTGAATAAGTACCTGCGGCTACACCCGTCAAGTTTGCGTTAGTGGTTCCATCACTCCAAGAATAACTATAAGGTGTTGATCCTCCAGAACCTGCTGCCAAGGCTGCCCCATCACTTCCATTGTTACAAAGTACGTTAGTTTGTGATGTAATAGACGAGGATAAAGTACTCGGTGTAGTTGAAACGGTGCCCGATGTAGTTGCCGTACAACCGTTTGCATCAGTAACTGTTAGCGAATAAACACCCCCATTTAATCCGGTCAACATGGAAGTAGTACCTCCATTATTCCAGCTAAACGTGTAAGGAGTAGAACCGCCTGATGCTCCTGAAGTAATTGAGCCGTTTCCTACACCTGGACATGTTTCTGGTGTTGTATTTGAAATACTAGCCGTTAAAGCTGTTGGTTCTGTAATTTGGAACGTAGTATCCGTGTTACAAGATGTATTATCCGTAATAGTAATTGTATAATTTCCTGGAGAGAGCCCAGAAATTGAACTAGAAGTAGCTCCATTGCTCCATAAATAAGTGAACGGACTTGTTCCTCCCGTTGGATTCAATGTAATTGAACCATCGGCTAATCCATTACAGCTTACGTTAGCAACTACCTCATTATAAACTACTGGTACTGGTCCTCCCACTGTAACATCAATGGTATCTGTACAAGTACTATTATCTGTAATAGTTACTTGGTAGGTACCGGCACTAAGGCCTAGTTGTAATGCACCAGAATTTCCATTTGACCATGCATAGGTAAATGGAGAAGTTCCACCGGTTGCATACACTACTGCCTGACCATCATTAGCGCTAGAACAAGTTACATTTGTGGTTGTTAGTATGTTTCCAACAGGAGCTGGTTTTACCACAATTGACATCGTATCCACATAGGAGCAATTAAAAGCATTAGTAATGGTAACTAGGTAATCTTTAGAACCTGTAGGTATTACCGTGGCGGTAGAACCTGAACCACTAATAGTTGGATCGCCTGTAGGCCAAGAATAACTAACCGCACCATATGCGTTCACATTAATAGTTTCTCCTGCACAAACAGATGTTGGGTTTTGCAAGTACGTTGTATTTGGAGCAGGAGGTACAATTACCGTAATACTATCAAATGTACTGCTACATCCATCTCCAAAGTTAGCTGCATAGTAGGTAGTTGTCATTTGCGGAGTTACATTAGCTGTAGCCCCTGATGCAAATGCTTGTGTAGTATCTGATGATTGGCTGTTAAACCAATAGGTGGTAACATTTTCATCATAATCATAAGAAATATCGATAGATGCCACAATGGTACAATACGAACTACTATAACCATATGGCACTAAACTTAAGGTTAGCGACCCATCAGACAGGTAATTTTGAAGGTTCGTAGAAGATATATTTAAGGTTGCAGCACCTGGTGTGGTACAATAAGCATAATTGTATCGGGTTCTTCCAATATAGTTATTGTTTTCATCGTACACATTGAAATATCGGTAGGATGAACTAAGTTCACCTGTATAATTTACCGTAATAGTTAATATACTCGTACTGTTTTTAGGCAACCCGTTAAAAACAAAATCCATTTGAGAATTGTAATAAGGGGTTGGACTTTGATTTTGTGAGGATCTATTAAGTGTTCTGCTAACCGTACCCACATTTGCATTTGCTGCCACCAATGTTCCAGTAGTTCCTGGGCAATAGAAAGTAGCTGTTGAAGTAATTGGGCCCGCGCTATCAATTTGAGCCGGAGCAGTTACGTACACAGAATCAATAACAGAACAATTGTTGGCATCGGTAATAGTAACCATATTCCAGCCTCCTTGAGCATTCGCGTCTGTAGAATCGGTTGCACCAGATGGCCAAGCATAAGTGTATGAAGGTATTCCCCCAACTACATTAACCGTTGCCGATCCATCAGCATATCCATAGCAAGATGCTGCAGAATTAACCGAAGCAGTAGAAATCATTTCGGGTGGACTAGTTATGTAAATAGAATCAACTACCTCACAACCATTGTTGCCAGTAACAGTATACGCATATCCTCCTGAACCTAAACTTGTAACCGCACTTGTAGTATCTGAGTTTGACCACGCATAACTATATGGGGTTGTTCCTCCAGAAGTTGTTAATGTTATTGTTCCATTTGTATCTCCATAACACGTTAAATTTGTTTTTGCAGATGTAACCGTTGGAGACTGAATTACTGAAACATTAACAGTATCTCTACATACATTAGACCCTTCAGAAACTTTTACATTATAACTTGTAGTGGTTGTTGGCTTTACCAAAATATTAGCTAAGGTATCGGATGTACTCCATAAAATAGATCCAGAATTACCTCCTCCAACATTAGTGGCTGTTGCATCAGCATACCCAATACTTGGGCTGTATTGTCCTAAAGTAGGTCTAGCAGAATTATGAGCAAAATACCATTTATTGTTCCATCTAGAATAGGTCAAATCGGTCATAGCGCTATACACATTAGAAGATGGAGAAGCATCTACCCATGTTCCGGTAGTAATATCGTACCTCCCTAAAGAACGGTAAGAACCTTGTCCTAGGCTTGTACCTACATGTACTATTAATGAGATTCCTGCATCAGTACACTCTGCAATACCATATGACGCCCAACCACCATAGAAATACACGTAACCACCAATAGAACTATTTCCAACAATTTCGACCTGACCATTATTGAGATTAATTTTGTAAAAGTTATAATCGTAACCAGACCATAGTAAAACAAAACCGGTACCTGCAGCAACTACTGAATTATAAGACGCATTAATAGATTGCGACAAAGCAATGGTTGTCCCGTAATTAAGATTTGCATCCATTTTACGGATAGCGTTTATGTTGTTAGTATGTGTAGAGCTTAGCGAAAAGCCATTATTAGTAGTATTCCAAAATGTATATAACTGTCCGTTTGACAAATCACTAAAGATACCATCTCTAACCGGCAGGTTTTGATAGGAATTTAATGTCAAATTAAATCTAGAACAATACGATGGTCCGTTGGAATAAATATAATTTCTTGAAATTGCAATCCCTCCGGTTTGACCACCGTTTTGATTCTGAGCCGATTGCAAATTGTTTAATCCTATAGATTGAATTTTAAAACCACAAGTACTTTCAATTCCAAGCGTTAAACTATCTGCCGAACATAAAGTAGTATCTCCTTGAAGTATTCTCGCATCCAATAGGTTCACGTATGTGCTGTCATAAGCCTCACATCCGTTGCTATTTGTAACGGTGGCAAAATAATAACCTCCTGAATTAGCATAAATTGACTGGGTTGTTTCTCCACTACTCCATAAATAAGAATTGTACGTAGAACCCGTGCTTATTTGACCTGAATCAACATTACAAAAAGAGGTACTATCGGCTAAAGCAAAAGAAGGCGCAGTATTTACCGTAACGGTAACGGTATCACTACAACTTACAGAGCCATGTGAAATGGTGACTGAATAATCTGTTGTGGTATTTGGCGTAACGGTAATTAGTGGCGTAGTTGCCGAATTACTCCATGCATAACTATTATAAGAGGATGACCCACCTGAACCATTATGAACGGCTGATGCGTATCCTAAATGTTCACTAAAATTGGAGAAATAAGTACTATACTCAGATTGATAGTACCAACGACTATTCCATGGGCTGTACGTTATACATGCCATAGAGCCTAAAGACAGTCCTGAAAAGTTACTGGCTGTAGAATAGGTACGCGTATCTAAATCGAAACGTGTTATTTCATTGACATCAGTACCCCAAGAAGAATTATAATTTGCTCTAAACACAAAAGAATGTCCTTGAGCATTGCACTCTGCAATTCCCCAAGAAGCCCAACTTTCAGAAGAATATCGAGTGTTATAAAAACTATTTTCGTAACCTAAATCTGTTACCGTTCCTGATGGAAGTTCAATTTTATATAAATGATAATCGGCAGCAGACCATAATACTACAAACCCAGAACCTGCAAAAACCATTGACCCACTTCCGGCATTAATACTTTGGCTAAGCATAATTGGACTTCCAACGTAACCCAATGAAGCGTTTAAAGGTCTAATTGCATTTATACTGGATGTATAAGTATAAGAGTTTGTAAATCCATTGTAGGTGGTACTCCAAAAAGTATACAGCGACCCAGAAGATAAGTCACTAAACAAGCCATCCTTTTGACTGTATCTTACATAAGAAGATAAATTCAAATCGTATCTTGCAGTATAGTTATCTCCAGTATAATAAATATAATTTGGAGTAACAGCAATACCACCTTTATCATCACCTACTGAGGTATACGAATTTACTGCATAGTAGCTGGTGTTATTAATTGATGTCATGTTAAAATAGCAACCTGATTCTGTTTGCATAGTCAAAGAATCGCCAGCGCAAATATTGGTATCACCGGTTGTTATTGTTGGGTCAAGTAAGTTTACAAATGCGGAATCTGTAGTTGTACAGGTATTTGAACCTGTTACTGTTACTATAAATAAGCCGGAATTACTAACCGTTAAAGTAGTACTAGTAGCCCCATTACTCCATGCATAAGCACTAAATGAACCCGGATTCAATACCGTTGAAGACCCACAAACAGTTGTGGTATCAGATAAGGAAGGTGCTGGTGCTGGAAGCGTACTAATAGTAATAGTATCAGATTTTGAACACACGCTATTAGATACTGTTACGCTGTATGTACCTGCAGTTGTTACATTTTCAATTTGATTAGTTCCACCTGTTGACCAATTATAACTTAGTACTCCTAACGGAGCTGTTAAAACACTGGTATCACCCGGACAAATTGTTTGGTCTGGCCCTAAGTTTACGGTTGGAACGTTAATAGTAATATTTGTACCATTGTCATTACCTGTTTGCACTGGGTTAGAAGACACTACTCGTATTCTATATTTTCCTCCAGCAGGTGTATTAGCAGGAATTACACCCGCAATAGTTGCTGCGGTTGTGGATGTAACCGAACCTAAAGTAGTTGGACTAGAAAAACTACCGTTAGCATCAGATAATTGAGCTGTGAAAACGTTTCCAGAATTAAAAGTTAAAGAATTAATGGTAAAGTTTATACTAACGTTAGAGTTGTCGCAGAAAGGCCCAGAAATAGCCGAAGTTTGTAAACCAAATGAAATAGTACTGTAAGAGTTCCAAGAAGTACCATTTAACACCCATAGTTTGTCATCTGCAAAAGAAACACCCCAGTTGTTTGGAGTTCCAGCTGTGGTAGGTAATTGACTGGCTCCAACATACGCTCCGGTAGCCTTATTAATAAACAACAGCTTTTTGTTTAGCCTGTCATATAACCCAATTTCCTTACCCGGACATCCAGTATATATAATGTTGTAACCAGTAAGAGAGTAACTTGCTGGCATGTTAGAAATAGCTGTCGATCCTATTAAGTTTCCAGTAACCCTAGAGTATCTGTAAATACTAGATGCGTAGAAATATAAAATCTCGTTGTTTGCCTCATCTAAAACACCCTGACATTGATAGTATGGTTGGTGACTGCCCGAAAATAGAACCGTACCTCCAGAAACGTAACCGGTGGTAGAATTAACCGTAAAAGTAATAATACCATTAGAGTTGTATCCGTTCCCTTCTAGATTGCTTGTGGCAGGATTCCACCATATTCCACGCATGGTAGTAGAATAATAATAAGAAGAAAGCACGCTTCCATTAATTCCGCTATGGGTGCGAATATAATTTCCGTCAAGGGTATAGTAAACACTATTAACCGGATTGTAAACCAACGCATATTGGGTAGATCCCGTTCCTCCAGAAACCGTGAGGGTTTGTAATGTTCCTGTAGTTGATATGGAACACTGTCCATAACTAAAATTACCAACTAAAAGAGCAATAACGATAGTTACATAATTGTAAAATCTTTTCATAATTTTAAGGTATTAGTCTTTGTGTTTTTCTGACAACATTGTTTTCCGTACTATTAAAAATAGGGAGGGCGAATATATGCTTAAAAATAAACATATTAAAGAATTTTTCACCACCCTAAAAAAATCACAATACGTCTGTAAAGACGTAGGGTTTATTAAAAGGTTTCTTTTAAAAAGGAAATTATAATGAATTTTCAATCAAGCCTATAAGGGCATGAATGGCTTTTATGTGAATTTCTTGAATTCTATCCGCATAACCAAAATGATCTACTCGAATTTCGGCATCGCATAGGGCTCCTAATTCACCTCCATCTTTACCTGTTAAGCCAACCACTTTCATTCCTTTTTCTTTTGCGGCTTTTGCGGCATTGATAACGTTTTTAGAGTTCCCGCTGGTACTGATAGCAAGAAGTACATCATTTGAATTACCCATTCCTTCTACAAAACGGGAAAAAACAAAGTCGTAACCGTAATCATTGGCCACACAACTCAAGTATCCTTGATCAGAAATAGCAATAGCGGGTAAGGATTGTCGGTTATCTCTAAAACGACCCGTTAACTCCTCTGCGAAATGCATGGCATCGCTCATGGAGCCTCCGTTACCACACGATATTATTTTACCTCCATTTTTCACAGCGGCAATCATGAATTCACCAGCCAAAGCAATAGCTTCCATTTTTGAATTGTCGTTAGAAAATTGGGTTAAAACTTCCTGTGACTCCTGAAATACCTGACGAACTAAATCTTGACTCATTTATTTGAATTTTGGGCAAATTTAACCAAAAAACAATATCGTATTACGGAAGGTATTGGACATAAAAAAGCCGAAATTGAAATTCAATTTCGGCTTCTCTTTATCTTCCTTCTTGGAATATTTTCTTACCTCGTTCTAACCAATCCACAAATTTCGGAATGTCAGGATCATAGGCAGCATGCTCATGTAATTGTTTTTCGTTATGATCAAGCACCACATAATAAGGTTGTGCATTTGTACCATACTCTCTAATTTGCATATCACTCCATTTATTACCAATGGTTTTAATCTTTTTACCCGTGGTAGGAGATACATACTGCTCGTTTTCAGGTAGTCTTGTTTTTTCATCCACATACAATGAAATCAAAACATAATCTCCTTTTAACATTTCCAATACATGAGGATCACTCCAAACTTGTTCTTCCATTTTACGACAGTTTACACAAGCCCATCCGGTAAAATCAAGCATTATTGGTAAACCAGCTTCTTTAGCATAGGCTAACCCTAAATCGTAATCATGAAAACAATTGATGTTATAAGGGCAATGGTCTGGTTCAGCCCCTTTTGGTAATCCAGCATGATCTCCACTAACAGTGGTAACAACCGCGGCTGACTTATAGCCAACTCCATTTGGCGACTCGCTATAAAATGCTGGTGGTGGAAAACCAGAAATAACCTTTAATGGAGCACCCCACATGCCAGGAATTAAATAAACGGTGAATATAGTCACCACCAATGCTAATAATAATCTTCCTACCGAAATCCCATCAAGGGGAGAGTCGTGGGGTAATTTGATCCATCCAAACAAATAAATGGCCAAAGTTCCGAATACCGTAATCCAAATTGCCAAGAACAACTCACGTGGCAACCAATGTGCTTGTAGAACTAAATCTGCATTGGATAAGAATTTAAATGCTAGCGCCAATTCTAAAAACCCTAAAACTACTTTTACTGTATTTAACCACCCACCTGATTTAGGTAGAGAATTCATCCATCCAGGGAACATGGCAAACAAAGCAAATGGCAACGCCAAAGCTGTAGAAAAGGATAACATTCCTAGAATAGGCCCCATATAACCACCATTAACAGCGGCTTCTACCAATAAGGTTCCAATAATTGGCCCCGTACAAGAAAAAGAAACTAAAGCCAATACAAAAGCCATAAAGAAAATTCCAATTAACCCACCTTTATCGGCATTGGCATCTGCTTTATTCACCCATGAAGAAGGTAATGTTATTTCAAAAGCTCCTAAGAATGAAATGGCAAAAACCACTAACAGCACAAAGAAGAATAAGTTGAACCACACATTGGTAGATAATGCGTTTAATGCATCCGCTCCAAAAATGGTAGAAACTCCTACGCCTAGAATTACATAAATCCCAATAATTGAAAAACCATAAATCAATGCATTCTTAATTCCTTCGGCCTTTGTTTTACTTTGTTTGGTAAAGAAACTTACGGTCATAGGAATCATAGGAAACACACACGGTGTAAGTAACGCAGCTAATCCGCCAACAAAACTTAATAAAATTACACTCCACATTGATTTTCCCTCTTCCGCATCAGAAGAAGCCGTTTTAGTGGCTACCGCATCATTTTCAGAAGGTGCCACTGCGGTGCTTAAATCATACGTTAATTCAATAGCTTCTGGTGGAATACATGTTCCATCATCACAAGCCATAAAATATACTTCTGCTTTAATTTTTTGATCTTTATTTTCTGGTTTCACTTTCATAGAAAGTGTTAAGGTGTTGGCATAATATTTCAATACCATATCAAAATTAGGGTCGTTTTCTTCAATAACTTCCCCAATTTCAGAAGGCCCTTCTACAGGCTTTAAACTTTGAGGCTCTAATATTAAAAACCCCGTAGCCTGTGGTTTTGGCCCATCTTTATCTGGCAGCACCATAGAGTATACATGCCAATGCTCATCAATGGTAGCAATAGCTTGTAATTCATATACACCGTCTCCGTGGTCTAAAACTTTAGACTCCCATTTAACTGGAGTTAAAATTCCTTGATTTTGAGCTGCATTACCTCCCGACATGGTTAGATTCAAGCTTCCGCCTGTATTAGACTCTGTTTCAGATACATCTCCTTTAAGGTCAAATTCAAACTCAATAATCTCAGGCGGAATACATGTTTTGTCATCACAAGCCATGAACTCAAAATCTCCAGATACTTTTGCTGAAGAACCTAAAACCTTTACTTTTTGGGTAAATAAAGCCTCATTCTCGAAGTATTTCAACTCCATGTCGAAAACCTTATCATGAACCGTAATTCCTTCACCTTCTTCTACCTTTCCAATTAATTCAAAATTGGCAGACTCTTTAAATAAGAAAGAAGTGGGTCTTACTGGATCTGAAACAAATTGAGAGTAGAGGTGCCAATGCGATTCAATTTTTGCAATGAACTGCAATTCATACTCATTATTACCTAAGTTTACCGACTTATACTGCCAGGTAACCGGATTGAATACTTGCGCTTTAGCAGGAGAAAATGCAGCAAAGAAAACCGCTACACTTAATACAAATAACTTAAAATATTTTTTGCCCATATCATGGTTTTTGAAGACCGCCAAATGTAACAATAATGTTTAATGATAAAAACCTCTTAACTGCCTATTAACAAACTCACAAATAGTTGATGTATGTTAAGAAAACAAGCTCTGAAAAACACTATTAATGTTTTATTTTAATTCTTGATTAGGTTTCAATTCAAACCATTTTCTAATCAAATAAATAGCTAAATACATTAACGGAGTGTCCACCAATGCAAATAAGACTTTAAACATCCAACCATCTTTTATTAAGTCTAACATTTCATTCATTGACATATGACCAACAAACAAAACCGTCACTACCAAAGAGGTATCCAGTAATTGAGACACCATGGTAGATCCATTGTTACGAAGCCATAAATGCTTTCCATGAGTAAATTTCTTCCAAAAGTGGTAGATCTTTAAATCTGCAAATTGAGCAATTAAGTAGGCCGTCATACTAGAAAAAACCACGCGATATGAATTAGCAAAAACTTGATTATACACCTCATCTGAAACAGGTGATTGATCAATTGCCGGAAAAACAGAACCCAACCACAACACAAAAAGGACAAACATGGAAGACACAAAACCCGCCACTACCACTCGAGTGGTTTTTTTCTTTCCGTAAATTTCTGAGAGAATATCAGTTATCAAAAAAGTGATTGGGTAGGGTAACATACCTGCAGAAACCACAAATTGTTTGAACCCTAAATCTACCGTTACAAATTTGTTGGCTATCAGGTTAGTGGTTACCAAAGAAGCAATAAAAAGTGCGCCTAAAACCAAATATAAATAATCAGCTTGTTGTTTTAGTTTCGCATTCATTCTTCCAAATGTAAACAATTATGAAGCGGATATTTTATATACTCGATTGGTTTCAGCGGTTACTTTAAACTTGTCTGAAGATCTGAAACCAACTACCCAACAAATATTCGAACCAGATGCTACAACCCAAACATCTTCCTTTTTATGCTTTGGAACTTTTAGGTCAATTAACAAATCAGACACTTTTTTCACCCCTTTCATTCCAAACGGAGCAAACTTGTCACCGGCTTGCCATTTTCGAAGCGTTAATGGGAATTCTAATTTATCAAAATCAAAAAAAGCATCTTTTGTTGAGCTTGTAAAGACAACATTTTGGGGCAACAAATCTTTAAACACAAGCGGTATTGGATGTGTAATTTCTCCTAAAAATTCGGTGATTCTATAATCGTCCGAAACATTAAAATGTCTCTTTTCTTGTACAAACACATATTCTCTATCCACATAAATGTGGTAATCCTTGGAAGATACCATCCCTCCAGGTTGACCCTTGATTGTCTCTAATAAATTCTGAACATGCACGGAGTTAAAACCTAAAGGAGCTAACTGATATTGCAATACCACATCCGCAAAACCATGCGATTTTATATTTTCAATTTTTATCTTAAACCCTTTATTATCCTGCTCCAACCAATCCTTCCAAACGCGTTGAATTTCATTCAACACAAAGGCATCTACTCTTTTTAGATTATTGAAATTACGTTGAAATGTGGCTTCCAAATTGGGATTAATTTCACGCATTACGGGTAAAATTTTATGCCTTATTTTATTTCTATGGTACTTGATACTTTGGTTGGAGTCATCTTCTCTCCATTGCAAACCATTCGCGTTAGCAAATGAATAAATATCTTCTTTAGTAACTTCTAGTAACGGACGAACCACTTTTTCATTAACACTCTTTATCCCTCTCAATCCACTTAATCCAGTACCCTTAACGGCATTAAAAATAAAGGTTTCAATATTGTCGGTTAAATGTGTTCCAACCGCTATTTGATCAAAACCTTTTTCTTTACACAACTTTTTAAACCAAAAGTACCTTAGATCCCGCGCAGCCATTTGAATGGACACCTTACGAGTTTCAGCATAATTTTTTGTTTCAAATAGAATGGAATAAAACGGTACTCCCAAAGATTTTGCAAAGCTCTTTGTGAATTGCTCATCTGCATCTGCATCTGTACCCCGCAACCCAAAATTGCAATGCGCAATACCTATTGAATAACCATTGTGATGCAGAACATAAGCCAAAACAATGGAATCTGCACCTCCGCTAACTCCAACTAAAACTCTATTCTCTTTATCTAGAACAGTATTTTTAGCAATCACCAAATTCAAATCTTTAGGCATACGGCAAATCTAAACTTAGATAAACAATTCACCTCATCATTTTTATAAGATGGTGTATTTTCGGGGAAATAAAAACCATGGCCAAGTACCTATTTCTTTTTTTAGGATTGCTAAGTTTTGGGGTTATCACACCCCCAAATTCTAGTCTACCTCAAGGTTTTGTTTACCTCACCGATGTGGTTCCTAATATCATAGTTGATTTAAGATATTTGGGAGAAGACAATTTTGTAGGAAAACCTGTAAATGGCTACAAAAAAGAAGTGGTAATAATTACCAAGCCCGCAGCTTTGGCGTTAAAAAGCATTGCAGATACCTTGGAAGAAATGCGTTTAAAAATAAAAGTTTTTGATGCCTACCGACCTCAACCCGCAGTAGATCATTTTGTGGAGTGGGCTATGGATTTGTCAGACACTTTAACCAAGCATAAATATTACCCAGAAGTAAATAAAGCCGATCTGTTTAGGTTGAATTATATTGCCTCTCGTTCGGGTCATTCAAGGGGTAGCACCATTGATTTGACTTTAGTGAATGAAAACAATGTAGAATTAGACATGGGAACTTCTTGGGATTATTTTGGTTCAAAATCATGGCCGTCAGACACCACAGTTTCCAAACAGGCCCAAATAAATAGAAAGTTACTCCGTGACATAATGACCTCTCATGGGTTTGAACCCTACCAAGAAGAATGGTGGCATTTTACCTTAAAAAACGAACCCTATAAAGAGATTTATTTTGATTTTGAAGTGAAGTAAAATCATCAATCCATACTGACAAAAATCATTTAGCATTGATAAAAATGCTACCATCTTTACCAAGTCTCATGCTTTGTATGAATTCTAAATAGATGGAATTATGAAAAATCGAGTTTTATTTATTGCATTACTGTTCTTTACTCTCCTTTTTGGTTGTAAAGTGAATGACCCTGTTCCAAATTCACCTAAAGAACCTACCACCAACCTTTTTATTGAATTTCACCCTTTTGTAAATTCCATGCCAGTGGTTTTAGATTCTATGGGTTACGTGAATTTTAATGGTGATACCTTCAGCGTAAAAACCATAAAGTACTTTATTAGTAGATTAACTTTTCACAAACCAAATACCGATAGTTTTGTTATTCACAAGCATTTTTACTTTGATAAATCTCTCGAAGAAACCATGTTGCAAAACCTTCCCAATTCATTATTTGAGGGAGAATACAATGCCATTAGTTTTACGGTAGGGTTTAATAACCAAGATAATGTTTCCAATATGTTTACAGCTAACCCAGAGTACCAAATGTATTGGCCAAGCAATATGGGAGGAGGATATCACTATCAAAAACTAGAAGGTCGTTTTCTTAAAAATGGTACGCCTCAAAATTTCAACTTTCATGCGGGAGCTTTAGATAAAACTGATTATAGTATTAGAGTGAAATTGACCCAACCCAGCTTTAATATTACCCAAAATGATGTAAAGCTGGATATAAACATGGAGATTCAAAACTGGTTCAAAAATCCAATAATTTGGGATTTCAATTATTTCGGATCGGCCATAATGCAAAATCACGAAGCTCAATCCACCATTCAAAAAAATGGTCACGATGTTTTTTCAATTCTAATAAACTAACCCATCATGAAACTCTCATTTTTTTTCTTAATTGCGATTGTTTTTTCACTGTTTGGTTGTAAGAACGACCTTCCAGAACCCGTAAATCCAAGTACGGAAACACCCTATCAAACTACCCCGCTAACAATACCCACCCCAAAAGATTTTCCGGAAATGATTATTCCAGAAGAAAATCCTTTGACTCTTGAAGGTGTATCACTAGGGAGAATGTTGTACTACGATAAAATTATGGACAAGGACAGTAGCCGAGCATGTGCTAGTTGTCATTTGCAAGACCAAGCATTTCAAATAGACAACGGAACCAACCAAGTGGTTCCTCACATGAATATGGGTTGGAGTAATAACTTTATGTGGAGTGGCGGTTTTACTGGAACCTTAGAAGATGTAATGACTTTTGAAGTAGAAGTGTTTTTTGAAACTAATTTAGATAGACTAAACAATTCTGATAAATACAGAGATCTTTTCAAAAAAGCATTTAATGTAGATACCATTACCTCAAAAGAGGCGGCCTATGCCCTGGCTCAATTTGCGAGGATAATGACTACCTCCAATTCTAAATACGACCAATTTGCACGACAAGAATTAAATTTAACCCCAGAAGAAATGCGTGGGTTTATGTTGTTTTTTACAGAAAAAGCAGACTGCTTTCATTGTCATGGTTCTGGGCTTTTTACCGATAATACTCCACGAAACAATGGTTTAGATTTATTACCCGACAGTGGTTTAATGGCAATTACTAAAGACCCAAATGACCTGGGTAAATTTAAAGCTCCAACCCTTCGAAACATTGAACATACCGCTCCATATATGCATGACGGGAGGTTTAACACGTTGAAAGAGGTCCTAGATTTTTACGCCACCGGGGTGCAACATAATCCTACCATTGATGCGCTTATGATTTATTCTGCAGATGGGGGAAATAAATTGACTGAAACAGAAAAAGAAGAGGTAATAGCTTTCTTAAAAACACTATCTGACCCCGATTTTTTAACCAACTCAGAATTAAGTAACCCCTTTTAGGTTAAAGCCCTTGCGACTCCACCAATCCATCACGTAAGCGAATTACTCGTTTTGCGTGCTCGGCAATATCTTCTTCGTGGGTTACTAGAATCACCGTATTTCCTTTTTCATGAATTTCGTTAAACAACCCCATTATTTCATGCGATGTTTTGGTATCCAAGTTTCCAGTAGGCTCATCGGCTAAGATAATAGAAGGCTTATTGACTAAAGCTCTAGCTACCGCCACACGTTGACGTTGACCTCCAGAAAGTTCGTTGGGATTATGATCCATTCTATCAGCAAGGCCAACCATTTCCAGTACTTCAGCAGC
>JBMYWA010000045.1:0-19667 GCA_049606935.1 Salibacteraceae bacterium | reverse complement strand
GTAATAATGGCGTTGTAACTAGAATAGGTTTCACAATTGGCCTTCACTAAAACCTCTCCACATAATTCTTGTTCCATTATATTACCTCCAATTTCCTTTTCATATTCCTTTTTAATTTTATTAATGATTTAAACTTCACCCAGTCAGAAACATACATCATTCTAGGTTTTGTTTTGGTTCGTGCGTTGGGTTGCGCTTGCATGATGCCATCGCTTAGGCATGCTCCACACTCTGTATTTGTACTTGTGCCACACCATTCTCCAATGGCATTTTGTGCTTGAGAGTGTAGTGATAACAGGAAAAAAGCAGAAACAATAAAAAAAGGAACCAGTTTTAATTTAGAAAAGTACGGTGAGAACATAGTGTTTTAGGTTTTGAAGTTAGTATTTGACTAAGATAACAAAAAAACAATCACACAAAAAAACGCCCTCTATTGCTAGAAGGCGTTTTTTGAGTCTTTAATTATGTTTACTCTAATGGTGTAGATTCAGTTTTGCCTTCTTCTAAAATTTCAAAAAGTTTATCTAAATCGGGTGTTAAAATCACCTCGATTCTACGATTTTTAGCCATATTCTCTGGGGTGTCATTTTCAGCTATGGGGCTGTACTCACCTCTTCCTGCAGCAGTCAACATGTTTTGATTCAACTCACTATTGCTTTCCATAATACGAACTACAGAGATAGCTCTGGCGGCAGATAACTCCCAATTGTCTTTGTATTTTCCGGTACCTTTTAGTTTTTCACTATCGGTATGGCCTTCCACCAAAATGGTTAACTCTTCTTGAGTTTCCAGTGCTTTGGCTAATTGAATTACTGCTTTTTTACCCTCCGGCCCAACGGTTGTGCTTCCGCTACCAAATAATAATTGCGCCTCCATAGAAACATAAACTCTCCCGTTTTTTTGTTCAACCGTGATTCCTTTGTCCTTAAATCCAATTAATGCTTCTTTAATTTGATTTTTTAATTGATTTACCGCAGCATCTTTTTGAGCTAACAAATCTTCTAACTCTTTTACCCGTGCCTCTCTGGCTTGTAAATCGGAGTTTAGTTTAGAAAGCTCCCCTTTTTGAATATTCAAATCATAGGCCAGGAGCTTTAAGCTATCTTCTTTAGCTTGCAAAACTTCTTGGGTTTTCATGAGCTGCGCCATTAATTCTTTGTTCTCTCTTTGAGAACCAGAGCTCAACACTTCCTGTTTTTCTAATAAAGCAGCATTTGTTTTTAGTAGTTGGTTGTATTGATATTTCAGTTGGCGATATTGTTCCCCAGTTCTTGCGGTGTCTTTGGCTAATTGATCTAACTTTTCTTCTGATCTTTGAAATCCCGCTTCATTCTCTGTATTGGATTTCTCCAAACGGGCATTTTCAGTGGCTAAGTAACTTCTGTTTTCTTCACACTTTTCGTAATTGTCCTTAATCTCGCTTACTTTTTTTGCTGGTACACAAGCAAATACAGAAATGGCAATAAAACCAGAAATTATCCCTTTTGAAATAGTGTTTGAAATCATAATAGTCACTTTTTTTATTCTTGCAAATTTCAATGCTAAAACCTCCCGTACAGAAAGGATTTGCAATAGTTTTAAACAAATAACGCGTTGATAAATGAATTGTTTTCTGAGGCATAACATTATTTAACTATTCAACCCATTTGAAATTATTGAATTACCCAACTTTTATCATCTTTAGGGCTATTGCATACTTTTACTTTTGTGCTAAAATTAAAGGTTATGTATACTCCAGTGTCTCCAGAAGAAGCTTTGAAAATTGTAAAGTCAAATGATCGCGTTTACGTCCATACGGCAGCCGCAGTTCCTCAAGTTTTAATAGATGCTTTAACAGCAAGACATGAAGAATTAAGGGCGGTAGAAATAATTCATTTACATATTGAAGGAAAGGCTCCATACGCGGAGGAAAAGTACCGAGATAGCTTTCATGTAAACTCTCTTTTTGTTGGTCCAAACCTTAGAAAAGCCACGCAAAACCAGGGTAATGCAAGTTATGTGCCCATGTTTTTAAGCGAGGTGCCATTGATGTTTCGCAGAAAGGTGATGAAAATTGATGTGGCATTAATTTCAGTATCCCCACCCGACCGCCATGGATATTGTTCGCTAGGGGTGTCGGTAGAAGCTACAAAGGCGGCCGTTGATTCAGCCAAGTATGTTATTGCTCAAGTAAACTCTCAAATGCCAAGATCGCATGGTGACGGAGTAATACATATTTCTAAATTCGACAGTTTTGTAGAGGTAGATTCTGATTTGCCATCACATGGAAAACCTGTTCCAACAGAAGCAGAGGTACAAATTGGTAAGTTCATTGCTGAAATGATTGAAGATGGTTCTACTCTTCAAATGGGAATAGGTGCAATACCCGATGCGGCCTTGTCGCAATTAATTCACCACAGAGACTTAGGGATTCATTCCGAGATGATTTCTGACGGTGTGGTTGATCTCATTGAAAGAGGGGTTATTAATGGCAAACATAAAAAAACACACCCGGGAAAAGTGACTTGTGGCTTTGCGCTTGGTTCAAAAAAGTTATATGATTTCATTGATGATAATCCGATGTTCTTTTTAGCCGATGCAGAATGGGTAAATGATGTGACTAATATTCGTCAAAACCCAAAAGTAGTGGCTATTAACAGTGCTATTGAAGTGGATATAACCGGCCAGGTTTGTGCAGATAGTATTGGTACAAAAATGTACTCTGGTGTAGGAGGTCAAATGGATTATATTCGGGGTGCAGCACTTTCAGAAGGGGGCAAACCAATTATTGCCTTACCTTCTCAAACCCACAAAGGAATTAGTAGAATTGTGCCCACTTTACAAGAAGGAGCAGGTGTTGTAACTACCCGAGCACATGTACATTACGTAGTTACGGAATGGGGCGTAGCTAATCTTTTCGGTAAAAATATTCATCAACGAATTAAAGCATTAATCAACATTGCACATCCTAACCACAGAAAACAATTATGGGAAACTGCTGAGAAACTTTATCACATTAGTGAGAGTGTGTTTTAAGACGGGTTTCACTGTGTTTTTTGAAAGATATTTTTACCGTGTAGAGGCCTAACTTATTACTATATTTGCGGGCTAATTAATTATCTGAAGATGACAACAAATCCAAAAAGACATTTAGTAACATCGGCCTTGCCTTACGCAAACGGACCGCTTCATATTGGACATATTGCAGGGGCTTATTTACCGGCTGATATTTATGTGAAGTTTCTTCGAATGTCGGGTGAAGATGTGGTGTTTGTTTGTGGTTCAGATGAGCATGGAGCAGCAATTACGCTTCGAGCAAAAAAAGAAGGGATTACCCCTCAAGAAATTGTAGACAAGTATCACGGAATCAATAAAAAAGCATTTGCTGATTTTGGAATTGATTTTGACATTTATCACAGAACTTCTTCTAAATTACATCATGAAACAGCGTCTGATTTCTTTTTGAAATTGGAAGAAAATAATGTTTTTGAAGTAGAGGAATCGGAGCAATTTTATGATGAAGAATTTAACCAGTTTTTGGCTGATCGTTACGTTACTGGAACTTGTCCAAAGTGTGCGAATGAAAATGCTTACGGTGATCAATGTGAAAAATGTGGTTCTGCTTTAAGTCCAACAGAATTGATTGATCCAAAATCTACCTTATCTGGAAAGACTCCGGAAATGAGAACAACCAAGCATTGGTATTTGCCAATGAATCGTGATGAGCAATGGTTGAAAGAATGGATTACCACCGGAAAATTAGACGGTGAAGACCAACATGATCCTGCCGAGTGGCGTAATCAAGTGCAAGGTCAATGCATGAGTTGGATTGATGGCGGGTTAGGCGCACGTGCAATGACACGTGATTTAGATTGGGGAGTTCCAGTTCCTGTAAAAGGTGGTGATGGTAAGGTATTGTACGTATGGTTAGATGCTCCAATCGGTTATATTTCTGCTACTAAACAATGGGCTGCCGATAACGGAAAAAATTGGGAAGACTATTGGAAGAAGGATGAGAATACCCATTTAACGCATTTTATTGCAAAAGATAACATTGTATTTCATGCCATTATTTTCCCAATCTTACTCAAAGCGCATGGTGATTTGAATTTACCGTATAACGTTCCCGCAAATGAGTTTTTGAACTTGGAGGGAGATAAAATTTCTACTTCTAGAGAATGGGCGGTTTGGTTGCATGAATACATTGCTGAATTTGAAGGAAAAGAAGATGAGTTGAGATATGTTTTAACCTCTATTGCTCCTGAAAATAAAGATAGTGAGTTTACTTGGAAAGATTACCAAACTCGTGTGAATAATGAGTTGGTAGCTATTTTAGGAAACTTCGTAAATCGTTCGCTAGTGTTAACTCAAAAATATTATGGAGGCGCAATGCCTGCATTGGGTGAGTTAACCAATGTGGATAAAGAAGTAATTGCTGAAATGCAAGCTATTCCGGCTAGAATTGCTGAAAAAATTAAGGCGCATAAATACAGAGATGGTTTGGCTGCCGCAATGAGTATGGCCCGTTTAGGGAATAAATATTTAGCCGATACTGAACCATGGAAACTGGCAAAAACCGAGTCTGTACGAGTAGAAACTATTTTGCATATCTCTAACCAAATTGTGGCTAATTTAGCCATTGTTTTAAGACCATTTTTGCCGAATACGTGCAATAAGTTAAACCAGTTCTTAGGTCAATCGGAATTAGATTGGTCAAATGCAGGTAAAGCAGACTTATTATCCGCAGGCCAGAAATTTGAAAAACCATCATTGCTTTTTGCTAAAATCGAAGATGATTTAATTGAGAAGCAAGTAGAGAAACTAAATAAACGTAAGGCAGAAAAGGAAGCAGAATCAAAAGTGAAGCCCGTTTTACCCCCTAAAGAGAATATTACTTTTGATGAATTTCAGAAAATGGACCTGCGAATAGGAACCGTTTTAGAAGCGGAGAAAGTGAGAAAAGCAGATAAACTTTTAAAACTAAAAGTAGATACTGGAGTAGATGTTCGCACCATTGTGTCGGGTATTGCAGAACATTTTTCGCCCGAAGAAATTGTTAATAAACAAGTAACGGTTTTAATGAATTTACCACCACGAAAAATTCGTGGTGTAGTTTCGGAAGGGATGCTTTTAATGGCTGAAAACGAAAAAGGTGAGTTAAGTGTAATGCGGGGATCAAGCTCAAATTCAGCGGGTGATTTAATCGGCTAGAAAAAAATTTTTATTAACAAACTTTACGCTTATTTTAGTGCTTTGGTTATTTCGGCAACCATTGCACTAATTGTTACGTCATGGTATTTAGTGTAATTAGCTGCAAAAGCTAGATTTTTAGTGATTTAATGAACGCCTATTCATACCGTATGAAACATATAATACTTCTTTTATCCGTTGTCCTTTTTTCTTGGATAGTACCCTCAACTGCCTTTGCAACACATATTTCAGGTGCTGAAATTACCTATAAGCACTTAGGTAATGATTCCTTTTTAGTAACCATGAACATGTATTATGACTGTAGTTCAAGTTTTGGAATGAATAATAGCTATAATATTGATGTGTCTAAAACAGACGCGACTTGTATTTTTAATAATACTACCCTACAGGTTGATTTACAAAATGCAGGGGGTACAGAGGTGTCTCAAATATGTGCAGCTCAATCGGGTAATAGTAGTTGTCAAGGTGGACCCCTTACTGGGATGAAAAGGTATACCTACGAAGGGATAATTCATTTACCAAATAATTGTACAGACTATACCTTCTCTTATACCAGTTGTTGTAGAAACTCATCAGAAAATACAACCAATGGAACAGGTAATAGATACTATTTTGAAGCTACTTTAAATTCTTCACTTTACCCCAATAATAGCTCTCCTGAATATACGGCAGACCCTATTCCATACGTGTGTCAAAATCAGGTGGTAAATTATAACTATGGTGTGGTAGAGAATGATGGTGATAGTATGTCTTTTGAACTTATAGCCGCTAGACTAAACTCGTCTACAAATACCATTAATTATGCTGCTCCATATTCAGCAACCGATCCAATCACAGGAATAACTATTAATTCATCTACAGGTGAGCTTAATTTCACACCAACTACTTTAGGTAATTTTGTTGTGGTTGTTGAGGTGAAAGAATATAATGGTGCGGGACAAATCATTTCAACTGTTCTTCGCGATATTCAATTCGTGGTGCTAAACTGTGGTGCACCTGCAAATAATATTCCTCAACCTCCTACAACTATTACAAACATTGTAAATACAGTTGGAACTACCACCCTAACGAGTTCCTACGAACTACTCACTCAGGTAGGAAACCAATTTTGTTTTGATGTAGCATTCACTGATGCCGATGCGGGCGATGTAATTACACTGATTGACAATGCAACAAGTGCTTTACCAGGAGCAACATCAGTGGTTACCGGGACAAATCCTGCAACAGCAACAATTTGCTGGACGGTACCTCCCGGCATGAATACAAACAACATTATTACTTTCCAGGCTAAAGATGATGCCTGTCCAATTAATGGAAGTAATTCATTGGCAATTACCGTTGTTATTCCTCCACCGTCAAGTTTAGTAGGAGCATTGGTGACTACTGATATTTCATGTAATGGAAGTTGTGATGGTACTGCAAAAGTTGTTCCTTCAGGCGGTGTAGGGCCATATAGTTATTTTTGGATTCCAACGGGAGTTTGGTGTTGCCAAGGTTTAGATAGTATTTCTGGGTTATGTCCAGGTGGGTATATTTTGATTGTTACCGATGAAGGTGACCCCGATCCATCTACCAATAAATGGGATACCTCTTTTACCATTACAGATGCACCCCCAATGGCAATTTTACCTCCTACTATTGTGGATGATGATTGTTCATCTACATGCGTTGGAGCGGTAAGTACATTTGCATTTGGAGGAACAGCCCCTCGAACTTTCTTATGGAGTAATGGAGCTACTTCACAGTCTATTGTGGGGGTATGTGCAGGCACCTATGATTTAACCGTTACAGATGCCCAAGGTTGTCAACAAAGTATTAGCGCTATTGTTCAAGAACCTACACCCCCTACCATTTTAATAGATTCGGTAGATTCAGTGACTTGTTTTGGCGGAAATGATGGAGCAATTTATGCGCGCGGTATTCCTACTTGTGGGGTGAGTACAGATGCATGTGCCGCTCCAATCTCTATTCCATTAGGAACAGGTACGTCTACAAATACATTTACAACTTTTCCTGCACCGTATGGAAATAGTTCGATGGGAGCACGTCATCAAATGTTGTTTACCGCGGCAGAATTAACAGCTTCAGGTTTGAAGCCAGGTACAATTAGCTCTTTAGCCTTTGATGTAACTGGTGTAGGAACTACATTAAATTATGCTAATTATACCATTAAAATGGGATGTACCTCCGTAACTGATTTAACGGGTGGTTGGGAAACTGGATTAACTGAAGTTCTTGTGCCAGTAACTCATCAAGTTTCGGTAGGTTGGAATACACACGTTTTTGATGTGAAATATTTTTGGGATGGTGTCTCAAATATTGTGGTGGAGGTTTGTTTTAATAACCCTAGTTCTACTGGGTCTGGAAATGCATTAACAAGATATACCACTACCACCAACCAATCTGTATTGTATTTGAATGCTGATATTAATACAGTATGTAGTAGTAATTTTACTTCAGGTACCTCGGCTAACCGACCAAATGTAAGATTTGGAAACTGTGAATCTACTTTTAGTTATGCTTGGACACCTGCACCTGCTGCAGGACAAACTTCTGCTACTGCTGTGAATTTAACAGCTCAGTCTTATACTGTTACCGTTACTTCGGACGGAGATGGTTGTACGGCCGACACTACTGTAGCGGTAGATCAACCCACAGAAATTATTCCTGTAATTACTTTAGATAATGCTATATCTTGTCCGGGTCAATGTGATGCAGAAATTTCAATTGCAACTACAGGAGGTCAGGGTCCTTATACTTATGTGTGGGATAATGGATTACCACCAAATACATCTCATACTAACCTGTGCGCAGGGGTATATAATGTTACGGTAACTGACGCTAAAAATTGTCCAGTAACAAGATCTATTACCATTACTGAACCCACAACCATTACTGCTACTACTACTATTAATACGGTGATTTCTTGTAATGGAGTTTGCGATGGAAATGTAACGGTGAATGCTTCAGGTGGAACCGCTCCATTAACAATAGCATGGCCGGGAGGAAATAATGGAGCTACTCAAGGCTCTCTCTGCGCGGGTTCTTATGATGTAACTATTACCGATGCTTCAGGTTGCTTTATTGTACATAATGTGATTTTAACTGAGCCGGCCGTTTTAAATGTTTCATTAGCTACCGTTGGTGTGATTTTATGTAATGGAGATAACACCGTTACCATTAACTCTACAGTTACTGGTGGTACTAACCCATATAATTACCTATGGGCTCCTGGAGGGCAAACAAGTCCTAGTCTTACAAATGTGGGTGCTGGAACTTATGATGTCACTGTAACCGATGATCATAACTGTACGGCAACCGACCAAGTGGTTATTACCGAACCTACCCCATTAGTGGTAAATATTACTCAAACAGCCTTTATTTTATGTAATGGTGATGCAACAGCAGAGTTAACCGCAGTAGCTTCGGGTGCAACCCCTAATTACACTTATGCCTGGTCAAATGGTGGTAATTCAGCAATCAATACAGGAATTGGCTCGGGTACATATTCACTTACTGTTACAGATGCTAATGGATGTGAGGATATTCAGAGTTTTGTGGTTACAGAACCAGATCCAGTACTAGCTAATCTTTCTATTGATAGTCAGATTTCATGTGCTACCGTTTGTGATGGGCAAGTATCCGTCTCTCCATCAGGAGGAACTGCTCCTTATACGGTAACTTGGCAAGCCGGAATGACTAATGCCGGTAACACAGCAACAAACCTTTGTGGAGGAGTGGCATATGATGTAACCATTACCGATGCAAATAATTGTCAAATTATTGAACCAATATTATTAACCGAGCCATCTGTTTTATTGGCTAACATCACGATTGATCAACCAATTTCATGTGGCGGAGTTTGTGATGGGCAAATGAGTGTTTCGGCCAGTGGTGGAACAGGACCTTATTCTTTTTCATGGTCTAACGGATCCACTTCTGCTGCCTTAAATAGTTTATGTACCGGAACCTATGATGTAACCGTTACAGATGCTAATAATTGTACGGCTACAGCAACGCAGTTTTTGTCTGAACCAACCCCGGTTACGGTTTCCATAAACGTAACAGGAATAAATTTATGTGCTGGCGACCAAAATGTTGATTTAGAAGCGGTGGCTTTAGGCGGTACTCCAGGGTATTCTTATGCGTGGTCAAATTCTGTAAATAATGCGTTAAACCCTAATTTAGGTGGTGGCACTTATACGGTAACTGCAACCGATGCTAATGGATGTACTTCTACTGCGGTTCAAATAGTTAATGAACCAACTCCAGTAGTGAGTTCGCACACAATCGATACGCCAATTTCTTGTAATGGTATTTGCGATGGCGCAGTAACTGTATCTGTTTCAGGTGGAACAGCAGGTTACACAATAACATGGCCAAGTGGTGCTACTGGAGGTACACAAAATGGACTTTGTGCTGGAAATTATGTAGTTACTATCGATGATGCAAACGGCTGTAGAGTAACCGAAAATATAACCTTAACGGAACCAAACCCAATAGTTCTTTCTTCAGTTATTAATACGCCAATTTCATGTAACGGTGTTTGTGATGGAGATATAACAATTTCAACCACGGGTGGTACTGCTCCAATAACGATTACTTGGCCAGGAGGTTTAGTAGGGGGAAATCAAACTAATTTATGTGCAAATTCTTATGTGGTTACAGCTACAGATGCAAATGGATGTTCTAATACAATAACGGTTGATTTAGTAGAACCAACTGTCTTAACTTTAGTTCTTAATTCCAGTGGCACTATTCTTTGTAATGGGGATAATACGGTGGATATCACTTCTGTCGTAGCAGGCGGAACAGCAAATTACACGTACTTATGGGGTGGTGGTCAAACCACTCCAAGTTTAACCAGTGTAGGTGCAGGAACATACTCTTTAACGGTAACAGATGCAAACGGTTGTACGGCAGACAATTCTGTTACTATTAATGAACCAACAATTTTAGATGTCACAATTTCGCAAACAGGCTTTATATCTTGTGGAGGAGCGCCAACTGCAAGCCTACTAGCAACTGGTACCGGTGGGGTTTTAAATTACTCCTTTTTGTGGTCTAATAATGCTACTACTCCAGGAATTTCTAGTTTAGCTGCAGGATTATATTCTGTTACGATTACTGATGCAAACGGTTGTACAGATTCATCAAGTTTTACGGTAACTGAGCCAAATCCAATAGTGGCTAATCAAACCATAATTAATCCTATTTCATGTAATGGTGTTTGTGACGGTTCTGTAGCTTACAATCCTTCAGGAGGTACTCCAGGCTATACATACACATGGCCTGCAGGAGTAACTGTTGTGAATGATACTGCCACAGGTCTGTGTGGAGCTACCCAATACATAGTAACCATAACTGATGCCAATTCATGTACCATTAATGATACCATATTATTAAATGAACCATCAGCGGTATCAGGAACCATAGCCATAGACAATCCTATTTCATGTGGAGGAGTTTGTGATGGTCAAATTACCGCATCAGGTTCTGGTGGTTCCGGAACGTATACTTATACATGGCCAGGTGGAATCAATGGGGCAACCCTAACAAGTGCATGCGCAGGTACGTTTGTGGTAACAATAACAGATGGGAATGGTTGTACTGGAACGGCTACTATTATTTTAACCGAACCAAATCCAATTGTAACCTCCATTACCCAAACAGGAACAATATTATGTTTTGGAGATTCAACAGTTACTCTTACAGCATCAACTGCCGGGGGTACTCCTAACTATTCTTACTTGTGGAATACAGGGGCAACCACTGCGGTGATAACTAATACTGGTGCAGGTGTTTATTCTTTAACTACAACAGATGCAAATAACTGTAGTGTAGTTACTCCAATTACGGTGACTGAACCAAATGAATTAAATTTAACTTCCAATATTACTTCTCCAATATCTTGTTCTGGGCAATGCGATGCAGAAGCTACGGTTATCGCAACAGGAGGAACTCCAGGTTTATCATTTACCTGGCCAGGTGGAGCTAACGGAGCTACTCAAACTGGACTATGCGCGGGCGATTATGTGGTTACAGTAACTGATGCTAATGGTTGTATGGATACAACTACAGTGAGTATTATTGATCCTCCAGGATTGGTAATAATTTCTAATGTAACCGCTCACGCTACATGTCCGGGAGTTTGCGATGGATCTGCAGATATCATTGTAACAGGTGGAACTGCACCAGTGGTTATTGCATGGCCAAGTGGAGGTAATGCAAATACGGAAACCAATTTATGTGCAGGTACGCATGTTGTTACAGTGACAGATGGTGGAGGTTGTTCAAGAACGGCATCTATTGTAATTAATGAGCCATCTCCATTGGTTCTAAACTTACTTGAAACTTCATCAATAACCTGTAACGCACAATGCGATGGGGTTGTAAGCTCTTCGGTAACTGGTGGAACAGCGCCTTATGTTGTGGTTTGGCCTGGTAACGATACGACAAATGTGAAATCAGGCCTTTGTGCTGGTACTTATAGTGTGGATGTATTCGATGCAAATGGTTGTGCCGGAAATCAATCAATTACAATAACAGAGCCTGCGGTATTAGCTGTTACTGGAACAGTAACAAGTGCAATAACTTGTAACGGAATATGCGATGGTGAGGTTACAGCAACTCCAACGGGTGGAACGGCTCCTTACACTATTTCTTGGCCAGATGGATCAATAGGTTTGGTAGGAACTGGATTATGTGCAGGAACTTTTGATATTACCGTTACTGACGGTAATGGCTGTAATACAACCGGTAGTGTAACTATAACTGAGCCGGCAGCAATAACTTCTACTCCTGATGTATTGAATACATTCTGCGGACTGAATTTAGGTAGAATAAGAATGGTAGGTACTGCTGGAGGGGATGGTGGTCCTTATACCTATGCATGGAGTGGTGGAACAATATTCCCTGCAAACCGAGCTAATTTCCTAGGTGCTGGAGTATATTCAGTAACAATAACAGATGGTTCTGGATGTTCTGTAGTTTATACAGAGACCATTAATAGCCTTGGAGGACCTAATTCGGCAACTTTTGCATCTATAGATCCCACATGTTTTAATGGCAATGATGGTTCCAGTACAGTTACTGCTGGAGGAGGAACACCTCCATATACTTTCTTATGGTCAAATGGATCAACCATTGCAACAGCAACTGGCCTTTCAGCCGGAGTACATTTTGTAACTATCACGGATGACAATGGATGTGAAAGAATTGCTTCAGATACTTTGATTAATCCTAGTGAAATAGAATTTAATCCAACGGTATCATCCCCTTCATGCCAAGCAAGTTGTGATGGAGAAATTACTTTAAATCCAACCGGTGGTTCTGCGCCATATTCTTTTGCTTGGAGTACAGGTAACGTAGGTTCAACCATTTCTAGTTTATGCGCAGGAGACTATTTTGTTACGACAACTGACGCGAATAATTGCAGCACTATTGATACGGTAACTATTACAGATCCTGCAGCAATGGTTATAGCATTATCTGTTTCAAATTCCATAACCTGTAATGGTGCTTGTGATGGCGAAATATCTGCATCTATTACTGGTGGTGTTGGACCATATTCCTTAGTATGGTCAAACGGTGGGTTAGGAAATACCGCCATTGGATTATGTGCCGGTACACATTCGGTAACCGTTACAGATGCAGCTGGTTGTGTTAAAGATACTAGCATTACTATTACAGAACCTACCGTAATATCTGCAAACTTGGCATCAGTTGATGCAGCTTGCGGACTGTGTGATGGATCAATAACTTTATCAGGGGCTGCAGGCGGTGATGGCGGACCATATACTTTCGCTTGGTCAGATGGTTCTACGGGTACTTCAATATCAAATCTATGTGCCGGAACATATTCAGTAACTATTACCGATGGTTCTGGTTGTACAACCCAAATATCTCAACCTATTAATAATGTTGGGGGACCTAGTTCTGCACCAATAACAGTTGTAAACCCATCTTGTGGAGGTCAATGTAACGGAGAGCTTTCTGTAGCACCTGTTGGAGGAGTATTACCATATACCTTTACTTGGTCATCTGGAGGAACTTCCAATACAGAAACTGGTTTATGTGCAGGAATATATTTTGTAACTGTTTTAGATGCAAATGGATGTGTGTTTATTGGTACGGATACCATTGTAGATCCAACCCCAATAATGAACATGGAAACCATTGTAGATGCTTCTTGTTTTGGAATTTGTGATGGGTCAATTTCGTTAACTACTTCAGGAGGTTCTGGTACGTATTCTTATTTATGGAACACTGGGGCTACATCAAATAATTTAAATGCGCTGTGTGCAGGAACTTATTTGGTAACAACCACCGATGCTAATGGCTGTTCTATTGCTGAAAGCTATGTAATCAATGAGCCAACCGCTATTTCGGTATCTGCTAGCATTGACACTCCAATAAGCTGTAATGGTGTTTGTGATGGAGAAATAAGCGTTTCCGCAACAGGAGGAACATCTCCTTATTCCTTTTTATGGAGTAATGGAGCTACTTCTGGAAGCATAAATAGCCTATGCGATGGCACCTACACGGTTACAATTACCGATGCCAATAGTTGTTCTAAAGACACATCTATTATTTTAATAGAACCCGCTGCAATAACTGGAACAATTACCCCAACAAATGCCACTTGTGGTGTGTGTGATGGAGAGGTTGCGGTAACGAATGTTGCAGGTGGAGATGGAGGTCCCTACAATTATTCTTGGTCCAATGGTGGTACAGGTTCTTCCATTTTGAACTTATGTCCAGGAACATATGATGTTACAATTTCAGATGGTGCTGGATGTACTACGGTATTATCTTCTTCGGTTAGCAATAACGGAGGTCCTACTGCGGCAACTTTTGTAAATAGAGATCCTTCATGTAGTGGCCTTTGTGATGGTATGACCAGAGTAACCCCTGTGGGTGGTTCAGCTCCTTACACTTATGTTTGGTCAAATGGTTCAACCGTAGACTCGGCAGATGCCTTATGCGCAGGCCCCGTAATTGTAACAATTACAGATGCCTCGGGTTGTATATTTATTACTTCTGATACATTAGATAATCCAACCCCAATAATAAATACTGAAACCATAGTGGATGCCTCTTGTAACGGTGTTTGTGATGGTACAATTTCTTTAGTTACTACTGGAGGTTCTTCTCCATATTCGTATATATGGAGCGATGGTGGTACAGGAGCTTCAAGAAATTCTCTGTGTGCTGGTTCCTATTCTGTAACTACTACAGATGTTAATGGTTGTGATACCATAGACACCTATGTAGTTGGTGAGCCATTAGTAATGCTTGTTTCTGTTACTGGAGTTGATGCTTTATGTTTTAGTACTTGTGATGGTACGGCAACAGCTACAGTTTCTGGAGGTACTGCCCCTTATTCTTATTCATGGAGTAACGGTGATACAGGACCTACGGCAAGTGCATTATGTGGAGGTACGGTTTATGATGTTACTGTTACGGATGCAGGAAACTGTACTCAGACTGGAACAATAACAATAGGAAGCCCTACAGAGTTACTAATTGATAATATTATCATCACCAATCCAAACTGTGGTGCTAGTGATGGTTCATTAGAAGCTGTGGTTTCTGGAGGAACAGCACCTTACGCTTATATGTGGAATGGAACAACTCCTGGTAATCCATTAAATAATATTAGCGCAGGTTCTTACGCTTTAATGGTTACCGATGCAAATGGATGTACAGTTAGCCAAACTATACCGCTAAGTGATGTGGGCAGTTTAACCGTATCTTTCAATACGGTAGATGTGCCATGTAATGGTGCTTGTTTAGGTGAAGCTACAGCAACAGCTGCTGGTGGAACTGGTCCTTTCTCTTACTTATGGTCAACAGGTGGAACTACTGCAACTATTACCGGATTATGCGCAGGTCAATATATTGTAACAGCTACAGATGCTGCTGGAGGATGTGTGGCTGTGGATACAGTTTCAATCAATCAGCAACCTGGATTGACTTTAGTTATGGATTCAACCAACAATACTAATTGTGGTGGTTTATGTGACGGAACAGCAACCACAGTTGTAATTGGAGGAACTTCACCAATCACTTATTTATGGTCAACTGGTAACACCACTGATTTTATTAATGGACTATGTGCTGGTATGTATACTGTAACGGTAACAGACGGCTCGGGATGTATAGGCATTGACTCCGTAACTGTAATTGATGGAGCGCAAATGACAATGACTATTGATACAGTAATAAATACAAATTGTGCAAATAGCAATGACGGTAGCGTTCAGGTTTCAACTTCTGGTGGAGTTCAACCTTATGTGTACACATGGACGGGTCCAAATGGATTTACATCCAGTAATCAGAATATTGGTTTCTTATTTTCAGGTACCTACTTTGTAACAGTAAGAGATGCAAATGGATGTGAGATTTTAGATACTGCTGAGGTTGGAATAATTACTGATCTGCAGGTGTCGCTTGATGATGAATTTATCTGTGAAGGCGGAGATTCAATAACACTAAGTCCGTTGGTAACTGGAGATGACGGAACAGTAGTGTATCAATGGTATAATCTTGGAGGAGCAGTTATAGGTAATGATTCTGTACTGATAGTTTCAGTACCAAATGATACCGCTTACTATATTGTTGGAATTGTTTCTGGAGGTTGTACGGCTACAGATACGGCTATGGTCGTTCCTGGAGGAACCCCAGATGTTGATGCCGGTGAACCACAATCTATTGTTAAAGGTCAAAGTGTTACTATTGGTGGTAGCCCAACTACTAGTTGGGGAGGAAGTACCTTCTTATGGTCTCCATCTGGTTCTTTAAGCGATAGCACTGTTTCTAATCCAATAGCAACTCCTTCTCAAACCACACTATATACCGTTACCGTTACCAATATTGCGGGTTGCATTGGCACGGATCAAGTTTTAATAACAGTATCTAAAAAGCTTGAAATTATATCTGGATTTACACCAAATGGTGATGGGTCGAATGATTATTGGGAATTAGATTTCTTGGAAAAATATCCAAGCGCTAGTGTGGAAGTTTATAATAGATGGGGAGATTTAATTTATAAATCTAAAGATGGATACCCAGAACCATGGGATGGAACTTTTGAAGGAGAACCATTACCTATTGGAACGTATTATTATGTCATTGATTTGAAAGACGGAGATTTTCCTGATCCTATCAGTGGTCCAATAACAATTGTAAGATAATAATCGAAATATGAAAAAGATAATATTAATTATAGCATCGGTTTTGGTTTCGATAATAGGTATCGGGCAACAATTACCTCAGTATTCTCAGTTTTTCTTAAACAAGACCTTGTATAACCCTGGGGCAACAGGTACAGAAGGTTTTTGGGAAGCGCAATTAATAAATAGACTACAATGGGTAGGGGTTACAGATGCTCCTAGAACGCATGTGTTTGCTGCAAATGGACCAATTAAAGACTATAAAATGGGACTTGGAGGTAAAATTTTTGCGGACATAACAGGACCCACAAAACGAACGGGGTTTTCATTTAGCTATTCATATAAACTTAAATTATCCAAAACCTTGAAATTAGGGATGGGATTAAGTTTTGGTGGATTGCAATATACCATAGATGGTTCTCAGATTACATTAAAAGATCCAGATGATGTGGCTTTAAGTAATCAAGTTCAATCTACTTTTGTGCCTGACGCGGGTGCAGGATTTCATTTATATTCAGATGATTTTTATTTTGGATTCTCGGTTCCTCAGATTATTGGTAACAAGATTCAATTCTTTGACCATTATAGAGATACCGAATCAGCTTTAGAAAGACACCTATTTGTTTACACAGGGTATAAATTTCGAGTGGGAGACGACTTTGTAGTGGAGCCTGCTATTTTGGGAAAATATGTAGAACCTGCTCCTTTAGCAATTGAAGGAAGTTTACGTGTAATTTATCAAGACTTTTTATGGTTAGGGGCTTCCTATAGAATGGATGATGCAGTTATTGCAATGGCTGGATTTACAATAAACGAAAGCTTGGTCTTTGCTTATTCTTACGATATGACAACTTCAGATTTAAAAAACGCCACATCGGGTTCGCATGAAATTATGATTGGTATTAGGTTTAAACACGAAGATAGTATTCAAAGAAATAATAGATAAAATTAAAAGCAGGCTAGCCCTGCTTTTTTTATATCCAAACATATATAAAAAATCATATATTTGCACAGTGATAAATCTGGAAAAAGTAAATAGTGCAACACAACTTTTAAAAGGTGTGGCTCATCCCATACGTTTATCTATTATGGAGGTGTTAAAACCGGTAGATCAAATGTGTGTGACAGATATTCAAGAAAAAATTGGAGTAGAACAGGCCGTGGTATCTCAACATCTAAAAATATTAAAGGATCGAAATATATTGGGATCCAGTAAGGAGGGTAAGCACATTTTTTATTTTATCAGAAATCAAAATTTCAAAAACTTACTAGACCTTATTGATCAATGCAATGAATGTGATTAAAACCATTTTTAAAACACAATGGGGCTGGTCAAGGTTTATCAGGTTAACTATTGGATTGGCATTTTTGGTAGATGCTTTTTACAAGCAATCTGGAATTGTAGCGACTATGGGTTTGCTTTTGATTTACCAAGCACTATTTAATATGGGATGTGCCTTAAACTGTGTATCTAAAGAACCAAAAAAAGATCACCCCTTTGATTTATCGAAAAATTTTAAAAAACTCAATAAATAAATATAAAATGAAGAACGTATTTTTTACAATAATTGGATTTGTATCTCTTTTAGCTATTTCATGTGGGAACACGGAAACTAGCGTGAATAATGCTAAGACTACTTCTGAGCAAACCAAACTTGAATTTTCTAATGTTAGTGTGGCGGATTTGAATAATGCCATCACACACAAGGCAGATATTATAGTATTGGATGTAAGAACACCAGGAGAGTTAAAAGAAGGTTATGTGGCCCAAGCATTTAATGCCAATGTAAAAGGTGCCGGATTTTCGTCTGCAGTAAGTGAATTAGACCATTCAAAAACAGTTTACGTGTATTGCCGTTCCGGACATAGAAGTCAAATTGCGAGTAAGCAATTGATTGAATTAGGCTTTAAAGATGTGAGAAATGTTGAAGGTGGCTTTTTGGCTTGGGCGAGTGCAGGGTTTCCTGTTGCAAAGTAATAGAAATTGAAAAAGCATTTCAACATCCCAAATATATTTACGCTTTTGGGCGCATTTATTGGTTTATTATATTGGAACTTTTACTCATTTACAGAAGGGTGCGCCATTACAAGTAAATGGTATGGCTCCATTATTTTTGGAGGTTTATTTGGAAACTTTCTTGGAGGATTAATCGTAGATATTCAAAAAAAATATACAAATTAAGAATGGCAAGTTTTGGATCAATAATACAAAGTGAAACACCAGTATTAATAGATTTCTATGCGGAATGGTGTGGACCCTGTAAAACAGTATCTCCTATATTAAAATCATTAAAAGAAGACATGGGAGATCAGGTGAAATTAATAAAAATTGATGTAGACAAAAACCCGGAAATAGCTTCAAAATATCAAATTAGAGGAGTACCCACATTAATGGTTTTTAAAAATGGAAAACTAATGTGGCGACAATCGGGTGTTACTCCTTTAGATGCTCTGAAAGTAGAGGTTCAAAAGCATATCTAGATTCCTTCACCTCGAACTTTTGAACTGTTTCTTAATTGATAGGGAATAGGGAATGAGGTAATTCCGTTTTCTTGGAAATGTTTTAATACTTGAGGTAACGATTGTTTTAAATTTCTTTCGGCTTTCTCACTATCATGATAAACAATAACAGATCCAGGAACCGTGTTATTTAACACACCTTGGGTAATTTTTTTGGAGTCACTTTTTTTATCGTAATCACCACTAAGAACGCTCCACATAATAATTTTATACCGTTTTGATAACTTTCTGTGTTGGGCACGTGTAATACGGCCGTATGGTGGTCTAAATAAGGTAGACTCAAAATAGGATTCACACTTAAATGTGTTTCTATAGTATTTAAAGGCAGAATTAGTCCATCCATTTAGGTGGTTGAAAGTATGATTCCCTACGTGATGTCCTTCAGCAATAATTCGTTTTACCACCTCGGGGTATTTTTTAGCATTCTCTCCCACTAAAAAGAAAGTTGCTTTCATGTCATACTTTTTCAATTCATCCAAAACCCAAGGAGTTATGGTTGGATGTGGGCCGTCATCAAATGTGAGATAAACTTCTTTATCTAATGGTTGAATATTCCAAATAAGCTGATTGCTAATTGGTTTCAATAAGCGAGGAGCACGATGAATGATAGACAATTGCATTGCTTCAAAAGTAAGATTAAAACAACGATTAAATTTATTCTCATTTTTCTTAAAAAAAACTTTTGAAAATTACATTTTATATTACTTTTGCAGTCCTTTTACAGGAATTGTCCCATGGTGTAACTGGCAACACGTCTGTTTTTGGTACAGAAGAGTCTAG
>JBMYWA010000044.1:0-19708 GCA_049606935.1 Salibacteraceae bacterium | reverse complement strand
GGATGAGTTATCATAGTGTATGGAATTTGTAAAACTGCTTTTTTAAGCTTTTTAATAGCCGCATCTACCGCAAAGTTAGCGTTCACCTTTACCAGAACAGAAATCATTTCGCTATTTACCGTTCTGTCTACTTTTCTTATTTTATAGCCTCCTAAATTTCGGTATGGAATAAAGGCTAATTCTCCTCCATCAATTTTTATTTGAAGCCCTCTGTTTCCCATTTGGTTAACCACACCACTATAATCAATATTAGATATAAAATCCCCTTCAGATATTCGGTTTTCAAACTTAATAAAGACTCCATTTATTAAATCTCGCCACGATTTACCGCCCACCACTAGAATTAATACTAGCATTACCATGGTAACCAAAAAACTTTGATTTAAAAGGAAAATTAAAAGAGACGCGGTGGTAATAATCCACATGGAAATTTCAATTCTTGGCCAAGATTTACCAATCTTATCGTTCCATTTTTCAGACTTTACCAAAACGAACAAATAGCGTTTCACCAATTTTAATAATCCGTAAATAGCCATTAAAACAATTAAAACTCCAATTATTATTTGAACTGGGAGTACCGAAAAATTAATCAAATCTAGCTCCTTCATTCAAACTTTTTTAAATAATTCTGTTTCTTTAGCGCCTCTATAACAGATTTCACTACTGTTCGTTCAACGGCAAAAGTATTTTTGGCAACCTCTACAATTAGCTTAGTATATTTTAATTCTTTGATTACCGCATTTACGGTAGATTTATCTTGTAAATGAAAGATATCTAGAATATTATTTAAATGCAACCTTTCATGTAAAACCAAATGGGTTAACAATACGGCCCATTGCACTGGAAGAGATCCTGGAAAATCAGAATTCATTATGGGGTTCACATACACGGTTTCGCCTTCATATTTTTGAATACTTGCCAACCACTTCATCATAGCCACTCCAATATTTCCTTTTGCTGCAGTCCCAAATTTCTCAAAATGCTTCAACAATTCTCTTTGAGTTGGTTTTTTTGACTTGGTTTTGTTGAAAAGGACTTCCGTATCTGCAAGATGATGTCTTTCAATCATTAAATTCGCCAATTCCATACTGTTCACCGGAGGAAGAATAATAGTAGACGACAAAATTGAATCAATATTAGTAACCTGTCTTATCAAATCATATGCAAAATTATTCATGGTAAGAACAAAATTATGTTGCATACCATAACGTTCTACTAACCACGTTAGTTGATCAATGTGCTTGCCACCTCCATTTTTTCTTAACCACCAGAGTTCTAGTTTATTTAAAACAAAAGTTGACCCCGCAGGACAACCATTCATGATAGCAAAGAAATTACCGTCAATTCCGGTTGATTGTTGAAAAGCGTTTAACAAATTGGTACTGGCATCTATTCCGTACTTTGGGGAAGTGATTCTATAAACCTTAGGGCTATGAATGGATTGAAGTAACGTTTCCGTGAAATGAGATTTTCCTCCAAGTGGTTCGCTAATAATAAGAACCGCACCGGTATCGCCTCCTTTTAATGCAGAAACAGCTTGTTCTATTTCAAAGTCTCTATTTACAGCTAGTTGTTTGTTAAAGACCTGTTTCCCTGAGAATAAATGGCGATAATAACTTGGCAGACTTTTCTGTACCGATTCGTTTACCATGTTATTTTCTACAAAATTTCTAAAAGTTTTTCTTTTATTAACCAGGGTTTTGTTTCTATCGGTAAACTCTGCCATTCTAAGTTGGTGTTGTTTTCTTCTAATTTCAAATAGCGAAGAATTAAACCATTTTGTGGCTGTATTTTTAAAATTTAAAATGTTATGATATAGCCCTTGGTAGCCATGTTTTATATGCACAAACCTACTTAATCCTTGTGAGGTTGTTTGTAATTCAGAAACACTTAATTTTTGAGTAAGCTCAGTAAATTGTTTTTCTACCATAGTTACAAAATCATTCTCCGCTCTATCAATTACACCATTTAATTCCACTAAATCAGAAAATAGTTTGGTTCTTAAATCAGTAATTTGTTGTTTAGTTTCTTCCGAATCATTTTCAGAAATATCATTAATAAACGAAACTCTGTTTCCCATCTCCTCAAATCTTGCAGTGATTTGATGGTATGTGTGCTCAATTCTTCTGTTTAAAGGTTCAATAAAATCCATTTCAATAAAGTAATCCGCAATTTTTTGCAAATCCACTGTCATTTGTTCTACGTCCTCTTCCTGAAAATCTTCAAAATTAAGAATAGAGTCTTCTTGAATCAATTCTAGTGTTTCGGGTAAATGGCTAATTTTATCACGCAGTTCCTCCTGTATTTTAGTTAAAAACTCGGAAGGGTTGTGAGCAAAAAGTTCATTTTCATCAAAGGCACCAATTCTAGATTCAGTTTCATCTACCAAGTTATTTTTCTCGAACAATTCATTCAAATGTTTTGAAAGACGTCTGAACATTCCAAAAATGCCCACTCTGATGTCTGCCATCACGTTCTCTTTTAAAAACACAAGCTCTACGTGTAAACCTGTAGTTACAATCCAAGCGTTAAAAAGATTACTAAATAAATCTTGGTTTCTTCTCCAAAAAACAGAGTAATTCTCAATATCCTTTCTATTCCTAGCTTCTAATGAGGTATCTATATCATCTTCTAAGTCTTCAATTATCCAATTTACATCAATCCTTTTTACGAGCTCTACTACCTTTAAAATCATTTCTCTATCTCTATGATTAGCGGCCAAAAGGAGCTGATTGGGTTTTTCTTTAATTTTTTCAATTTGAGTTTCAATACCTCCTAGAACTTGCTTTTTGGCATCGTTTATTAACTTGGTTCTATTCTCAGGTTCAGTAGTAACATCGTTTAATAATTGTTCTAAAACAACAACAGTCCTATCTTTTAAAACCTTAACATTTAGTGCCTCAATCATACCAATGTCATGGAGCATTTTTTTAATTACTTGCTGGTTAAGAGTAGCTTCATAATACGTCCAAACATCTCTCCAATCAATGGTTTGCGAAGCTTTTCCAAATAGCTTATGCGCTACCTTTTTTTGCCATTTAACTACCGATACATCCCACGAATCATTGGCACCGTGAGACATATTTTTAGGCAAGATATTTTTTGAAATTGTAACCGGCTGTTTTGTAAAAACAAATTTTCTTCGAGTAGACCATTTTTCAATTTCAGTATCTAGCAACTCTTCAATTTGCGGTACTTTTTGCTCCTGAGAATAGAGTAAAACACTTTTTATTTTTTGGTTTAACTCTGCATGTTGAAATCTGAAATTTTGACGACTTCTTTTCTCATCAATTTCTTCAAAGAATTTTTTAAAATGGTCATGGTATTGAGTAAATATACTAATGTAATTCTCTACCATCAACCTGGTTACGCTCCCAACAAATTTTTCATTAGATAAAGACAATTGGTCTTCTATTATTTCAAAAGCTCTATTTAACTCCACATTAAACGATAAATTTAATGAGGGTAATTCTAAAGGAATAATTTCTTGGGTTTCCATTCGTTTTTCTGAATTTTGAAAACCCAAACTAATTTCTGAAAACTGAGAGGATGCCCTAACCAAAAGTGTAGTTCCAATATTATCGAGTAAATTATTGGTTTTTTCTACATAGTTTGAAGGGTCATAAATATTATCAGGCACACCAATAAAGACTAAATCTGCATGATGAGAATAATGCTTCATGAGTTCAAAAATGGAGAGTTTCTCACTGGCATTATTAATTATTTTAATTTCTGCTTGAAGTCTAAATTCATTTAAAACTTGAATAATGCTTTCTTGAATTTCATTTCTTGCAATTTTATCTTCATTAACCAAAAGTACCCTCACATGAGCATTTGCCCATCTTTGAGAAGTTAAAATAAACTTTACTAAACGTATGGTAAGAATTACATTGTTACTTACTCCTCTCCACCACAAATCAATGGTTTCATACTTTCCATACCCTCTTTCCTCATCATAATCCATATACAACACATTGTAATCTAGATCTATTAGAGATTGCGTTAAATTGGCAAATTGTTCGGGATGTTCGGTTTTTCTTGGCCATCCCATCAGTACCGTGTTTGGTTCTATTCCTGAAAATCCGTAAACGCTAGCTATGGTTTCAATTCCAGTATATACATCTTTTACTTCTTGCCTTCTTGTAAAAATTCCGTCCTCTCTAATGTCGGCAGTTTTTACACCTTTATCTTTTTTAGGAAATAATACTTTGGCATCAGGGCTCTCTACCAAATCAAAGTTGGATATCATTCCAGACCTTCCTCCAATATCATGCGATAATTCAATTAAATGAGGCCTTTTTTCTGTACCTCCAGAGAATAATAAAATGTTGGGGCGCCAATAATTTTGGTTTTCCTCCATACCATCCATTTTTTTCAAACCCGCTTTTACTACCGAAGACCAAACACTACCCCAAATATCACCAGAGTTAAGGCTTAATTCATTTCTTTTTAAAAAGAAATAGGTGCCAAAAAGAACTACATAAGCCAAAACCATAGCCAATGGATCTATTTGAAACATTACCGTAAAAGTTGCCAAAAAGCCAATTGCACCAACCCATTTACTCACCTTAAACTTTGGAGAGAAATCACTATTTGCCCAACTTTCTAGAAAAAATGATAAGTTAATAAAATTATAAGCCATCAAATAGAACATGGAAACTAAACGAGCAATGGCGTCTAACTCCCCAATTAAAACACCTACTTCGGCAATAATAATGGTTAAAATGAGTGCGTTACGTGGTTCTTTGGATTTACCCGTACCTGCAGCAAAGGTCTTTGAATATGGGGTAATATTATCCACGCTCATTGCTTGGAATATTCTTGGACCACCCAAAAGGCCTCCTAGTGCTGATGACAAGGTAGCTCCCCAAATACCCGCAATTACAAACGGGGCAAATAGAGCAATGTCCATTAAAACATTGTAGTTAGATTTTAAAATAGATTCCTCTACCCCAACACTTAAATAAATGGCCAAAACAATATAAATAAACAACCCAACACCAATGGCTAACATTGTTCCAATTGGAATATCTTTCTTTGGGTTTTCTAAATCACCACTCATAGCTATTCCCGCAGTAAATCCAGTTACGGCAGGAAAAAATATACCAAACAATACAGCAAACGAAACATCACTACTTGGATTAGCCATTGTTGCCACTGGAGCTACCAAATTGGTATCTCCACCAAATACAGCAATTAGAGATAATACTATAGCCGCTAGAATAAAGTATTGAGATTTTATAGCTACAGAAGTGCTGATATACACCAAAATGGTAAGAAGCAAAAGCGCCAAAGTACCAGATACCCTAAAATCGTTAATGGTAGACCCCATTCCCAAAACAGGGTTGAAGTTTTCTGCAAAACCAATAAGATACAAAGCAATACTAAACGAGGTAGCCACAAAAAGAGTATAACCAATAGCGCCACCCATTGGTAAACCTAAACTTCTAGATAAAACATAGTACACCCCACCAGCACCAACTTTTTTATTGGTTGCAATAGATGAAATACTTAACCCTGTAGCAATGGATATTACATGAGCAATTAAAATGATAACAATAGATCCAGTTAAGCCTGCGTGGCCAACCACCCAACCTAATCGCATGTACATTATCACACCTAAAATGGTTAATATTGAAGGAGTAAAAACACCTGCAAAGAATCCAAATTTCTTTTGTCCCGCCAAAGTCGTTAAAAATTTTGTTAGTGCACCAAAGATAGTTAACAAGCCAAATAGAACTATTTATTCACCTTTTCTAATTCTGTACTTTTCATTTTTTTTTGAACAAGAAAAATGCCCTAAATCTAAAATTGTTATATATTGTACCTACCTAACAAACAATGCATTTTTATTAACGAATTGCTATATATTTAACCGGGCATCCATTACCGATTTATTTATTATGCTACAAATTTGAAACAGGTATTTATTTACTGTTTAATTTTTTATGCAAAAGAAAAAATTGATATACGGTATCCAACAAATTGGTGTGGGTACAGATGATGCCTATAAAAGCTATGAATGGTTTTCAAAAAACCTAGGTTCTAATGTAATTGTTTTTGAAGATAAAAATGAGGCCACATTTATGGCTCCTTACATGGGCGGAGATGCGCATAAAAAAAGAGCAATTTTGGCTATGAACCCTCTTGGGGGAAGCGGATATGAATTATGGCAATATTTAGATAGAAAACCTCTAAAACCCCACAGCCCAATTATTTTAGGTGACCTTGGAATTAATGCAGTAACCGTTAAATGCACTGACATAGATAAAAGTTTCTCTAACCTAAAATCAAAGGGCGTAAATGTAATAAGCGCTATTCATTCAGAGCCAGACGGCCAAAGAAGTTTTTACATAGAGGATGAAAACCAAAACGCCATTAAAATAAAAGAGTTTGATTCTTGGTACTCAAAAAAAGGCCAATTAACTGGGGGTCCTTTTGGATGTGTTATTGGTGTATCGGATATGGAGGCTTCTTTAAAATTTTATCAAGATATTTTAGAATATGATCAGGTAATTTATGATAAAACGGGAGTTTTTCCTGATTTATTTGACCTCAAAGATGGCACATCTCAATACAGAAGAGTTCTATTAACCTATTACAAAAAAAGAAAAGGAGGTTTTAGCAAACTATTAGGAGATAGTCAAATTGAACTAATACAATGCATTGATAGTGAAAAACCAAGAAAAAAAGCCTTTGAAAATAGGTATTGGGGAGACCATGGCTATATACACTTGGCATTTGATGTTAGAAATTTAGACGCTCTTGTTACTGAATGTTCAGAAAAAGGCTTTCCTTTTCAAGTTTTAAGTAATGGCGCTTTTGACATGGGAAGTGCCACTGGGTATTGGGGTTATATAGAAGATCCTGACGGAACATTAATAGAGTTTGTTGAAACTCACAAAGTTCCGGTTATTAAATGGCTAAACCTCAACATCAATCTATTATCTAGAAACCCAGAAAAACCTATTCCCACTTGGATGATTAAAGCAATGTTGTTGAAAAAGAACCCTATTTCGCCCTAAAATATTAAATAAAATTGGTTAAAATTGTTAACGGTAGACAAATTAGGGAGTGTGTTACCACAATTAGCAATTCATCCAAATAAGCAAACTTTTTGAGTTTATTTTACAAGAGATTATTAGGTCATGGGCTACTATATTTTAGTCTAGTATTCATTATTTTTTATTTTCATTTTACAGAATATAGATGGAATGAGTACATCACAAAACCATTAACGCTTCTTATTCTTTTGCGGTTTTTCTTTCTTACCGGAGGAAACCTTCACCCTGGACTTAGAAAAGGAGTGGTTCTTGGTTTAATTTTCTCTATTCTCAGTGATTTTGCTTTTCTTTTGCGTCTTGACATTAGCACATGGTTTATTATTGGCACCTTTAGTTTTTCATTGTTAACCATGTACGCTTACTCTTCTGGTTTTCAATTTTCTAATAAGAAATATCTTTCTATTACAGACTTCCGCTCTATTACACCCATTAATTTATTTTTAAGCGTTTTGATGATTGCATTTCCTATTTCAATATTTATTATTGAGGATTTAGAGCTTTGGCAATATCCCGCAATTTTATTTCAATTATTAATGTGGTTCTTAATATCTCAAGGTTTAAAACGCCAAGACCATGTAAATGAATTGAGTTACTATCTGGTATTATCTGGTATTGTATTATACTCCATAACCACCATGTTGCTTACATTACAAAATTTTACTCAAGGAATATTTAATTTTAAAGGCATTCCAGTTTTTACATATTTTACGGCCCAATTTTTTATGGTTATTGGCACTATTTATCAAAACCCAAAAGAAGAACCTAACCAAACCACTGATATCACCATATAAGTGTTGACAATCTAATAAATATGTAAACCATAATATACCGATAATTCATTAAAATTGAGTATCGAATTATTTCTACGCATATGTATTCAATTATTATACGGTTAACCATCATTTTATTGGTAATTGCCAATAATACTTTTGCTCAAAATTTGGTGCCAAATGGCAATTTTGAGCATAAAAAGGGACGTAGAAATTCTCCTAGACCTTGGCGCTTTGTAAATACCGTTGATTTCTTTGTAGAGGGTAAAAAGAGACCCGTAGACACAGAGAAATGGAATATACCAAAAGCTAAAGATGGCGTTGCCTTTATTGGATTAAGAATTTACCCTGATTACCGAGAGTTTGTTCAGGTAAAACTTACTGAAAAACTAGTGGAGTCTAAGAAGTATTATTTTGAAATGTGGATTAGTTGGAGCGACCATTCCAATAATTACGCAAAAAAATTTGGAGCCTCAATTTATCGTAAAAAGCCGTCTTACACTTCAGAGTATTTTATATTCACCAACCCTCCACAAATTGAAATTAACAACAATGCGGGTATTGTTCAAAATGATTCTAATACATGGATGAAAGTAAGTGGTATTTATAGGGCTACTGGAGGAGAAAGATATTTATCCATTGGAAATTTCTCAACTACAAGCTTTAAGGATAGACTTAAGCGCAAAAAATGGTGGAGTTTAAATTTTTGGCATCACGAAGCCTATTATTATGTGGATGCAGTTTCAATGGTGAGAATTGAAGAATATGTTGCAGATAAAGACTCTATTATCGTTAAAAACGTTTCAGATTCAACTATAGATGACCAAAATGATAATTACATCTACCAACTTGAAAAAGATTCAACTTTGGTTTTAAAGAACATACAGTTTGCTTCAGGCGAAGATCGCCTGCTACCAAGATCGTATAAAGAGCTGGAACTAGTATTGGAATATCTCAATGAAAATCAATCCAAAAAAATTGAAATTATCGGACATACAGATAACGTTGGCAGCACCAATTTTAATCAAAAACTGTCTGAAAAACGCGCACGATCAGTTTATGATTATTTTATTGCAAATTATATTGATAAATCTAGGATATCATATTCTGGAAAGGGAGAATCTAACCCAATAGCAAGCAACAATGACTCCTTAGGCAAGAAAAAAAATAGAAGAGTTGAATTAAAGCTTAAGTAAAAAAGGGTAAGAAATATCTTACCCTTTAAGCCGTTTTAAAACAATATTAATGCCCTTTTGTTTCTCTTTTAAAGGTATTCTCATCAATTTTCTTACCGTTTTTAAAGTAGAAAACGGCCCCATAAGAATACACTTCTTTTTTAAATTCATCACCTCTATTATCCTCAACAATTACAATTCTAGTGGTGGTTTTACCTCCACTCTTTTTGGTTTCGTTTAATCCATTTGGATAATCAATAGCGAGTTGACGATTAAACTCTGTGTCATTCTTAGCTCTAAATTCTGCAAGTTTTCTTGCCGCCTCTATTTGAGCCGTAACATCTCTCATTTTCTTTTGCACTGCAGGGTCGGATGGTTTAAGCTTTAAAGCGGCTTCATATTTATATTTTCCTTTAACCAGCTCCTTATCATCCACCAATTGATCCCCTTCTAAGATCAATGCTTCAAAGCGTTTTTCATTTTCTTCCGCCTCAGCTAATGCCAATGCTTCTTGTTCTGCCTTTTCTTTTGCGGCCAATTCGAGCCCTACCATTTTTTCAATTTGAGTACCTGGATATGGTCTATCACTAAATACTTTTTGCGCATTTTGATAGGCTAATTTGGCAGATACAAAGTCGTTTGCATTAAATGCCGCATCACCCTTACTCACAAACAAGGCATATTCGTCTTCTTTCGCTTTTTCTGCAGCAGCTTGTTGAGCCTTTTGCTCCTCCTCCGCTGCTAGTAGTGATAATTGTTTTTCAATTTCCGAAATTTGGCTAATTGGGTAGGCTTTCCCAGCAAAAATTTCTAACGACTTTTGATACTCCAACTTGGCATTAGATAAATCTCCTAACTTAAACATTTGATCTGCTCTTCCAATAGACTGAGCATAGGCACTTTCTTTAGCTGCCAACTCCTTTGCTTCTTTTTCTGAAGCGGCAGCTGCAATTGCTAAAGCCTTTCTTTTATCGCTAATTAAGGCTATTTGAGATTTTGGATACTCCTCCTTTGATTTTACCGTAAGAGCTTCCTTGTAAAGTGATTCCGCTTCGTTATATTTCTCTAAGGTCATCATAGCATCTGCTTCAGCAATAAAGCCTTCGTACTTATCCTGAATTGCTTTCTCCTTAGCCGCTAAATTAGCGTCAATTTCAGCCAATTTTGCATCTATTTCAGCAATACCATCTTTTGGAGCCTGTTCCGTTGGTTTTAATTCTAATGCAGCTAGGTAATTTGATTTTGCCAAATCCCATTTTTTAATCGCTTTATTTGAATTCGCATCCTGCATTAATTTGGCATATTGTTTATCTATACCCTCCATTTCTGCTAAAGCAGAATTGATCAGTTTTATTTGATTTTGAGGGTATTCCTCATTAGATTTTAACACCAGAGCCTTTTCATATTCGGCCTTAGACTTTTCATAAGACTTATCCACAAACAAGGCATCTGCTGATACTATTAAGGCATCATATTTTTTCTTTAAATCTTCTTCTTTTTTTGCTGCTAACTTTTCTTCTAACTCCTGCATAGCAGCTAACCCTGCCAGCAGTCCATCAATTTCTGCAATTTTATCTTTGGGCTGTTGGGCATCTGGCTTCACCCCCAATGCATTGGAATACATTTCCTTGGCTTGATCATATTTTTTCTCACTAAAAAATTTGTTTGCATTAGCTAACAGGCTTTCATAAGCTTTATCTGTTTTTGCATTTTGAGCTAATAAAGCGTCAATTTCTTTAATTTTAGTTTTTGGATATTCCTTAGATAAAACAGCAATTGCCTTTTTATATTCACTTTTAGAAGCAGAATAGCTTTTTGCATTCATTAAAGAATCTCCTTTGGCCACTAAACTATTATATAAATCAAGTTTTTCTTTTTCAGCCATTTGTGCCGCAGCAAGCTTTTCAGCAGCTATGCTTTGCACAATTTTATCAATTTGATCTCCAGGATAATCCATTTTAGGCTTTACACCTTGAGCCATTTCGTAGTTTTTTCTGGCTTCTTCCCATTTTTTACTTTCAAAAGCTTCATCAGCAATCGTTAAATAATTGGCGTATTGTTCGTCTTCCGATGCATTTTCTTGCATCAGTGCCATAGTTTTCTTTATTTGTTTATCTGGGTAAGTTTCATTGGGTAAAATATCTTTTGCCGCTTCATACTGGATTAGTGCATTTTCATAATCACCTTCTTTCAAAAATATATCCCCGTCTTTTACAGCCAGCATATAGTCATCAAAAGCGCCCTCAACTTGTTCATCTCTCTCATCGTAAGCAGCATAAACGGCTTTTAATAATCGTTCTCTAGATGGTCTAACACTGCGCTCATATTGTTTATCCGTACTGAAACTTTCTTCTGCAGGGTTGTAAACAACCTTTGCCACAGGTTTTTTTAAACTGGAAAAATCAACCTCTAAATCCGTAGGAAACATATCCACTTTCCATCCTTTGTAAGCAAAATCGTACTTTCTATTATTACTAGGAATATTACGTGTGTCCACCTCCACCATTTTTTCTGCGTATCCATTTTTGGTGAATCTTAGCATAGATATTTCATCAATATCAAACTCAATTTTAAATTTCCCACCCATATCACTATAGGTTTCCACTACTTTTCCATCCTCATTGGTTGCTGAAACCAATACATCCTCTAGGCGGGTTCCATCTTCAAAAAGAGTTCCGCTAATTTCTAGCTTTATTATTTTACCGCTTGAAGGTTCTTCATTATCATCTTGAGCATAGGTAATAAATGAGGCTAATAAAAAAAATACAGCTAAATATACTTTACGAAAATTGGTGAATGATCTCATTTTAATTATTGACTGGTAATACAACTGGCGAAATTAACCAATTTAACGATTGATTTATACAAAAATTATTGACTTCAAACATATTGAACTTATGATTAAAACATTCAAAAACCATACCGCTACATATGATGGACTTTTACAAGTTAAAGTAAACCAAAATGAGCTTTAAGTTTGTTTGAAAAAATTACTTTTGCTCATTATTATGAAAGCATTTCAAACCGCAGCATACTACACTTTAGGTTGTAAATTAAATTTCTCTGAAACTTCAACTATTGCTAGGAATTTAGCTGATGCTGGCTACGCAAAAGTTGACTTTGAAAGAGGCGCAGATGTTTATGTAATTAATACCTGTTCTGTAACGGAAAACGCGGATAGAAAATGTAGAAACGTAGTAAGGAGAGCTCAGAAGTACAACCCAGAAGCAAAGGTGGTAGTTTTAGGATGCTATGCTCAACTTAAGCCAAAAGAAATATTAGAGATTCCTGGAGTTAACCTGGTACTAGGTGCAAATGAAAAATTTGATACCGCTAAATATCTGGAAGATTTATCGCATGAAGATAAGGAAGCGCATTTTGGAAAGGTAAGTAAAGCCAAAACTTTTTTCCCTTCCTTTTCGGCAGGTGATCGAACTAGAACCTTTTTGAAAATACAAGATGGCTGTGATTATTTTTGCTCATTTTGCACCATTCCTTTAGCTAGAGGAAACAGCAGGTCTCAAAATATTGAGCAAACTATGAAAGTGGTTAAAGAAGTAGAAACCACCAAGGTTAAAGAAGTTGTATTGACTGGTGTGAATACTGGTGAGTTTGGCGTGGGCACAGATGAAAACTTTTTCGACCTAATTAAAGAATTAGAGAATACTACAATTCCAAGGTTTAGAATTTCATCTATTGAGCCCAATCTTCTTTCTACAGAAATAATTGAGTTTTCTAGTACAAGTAAGAAATTTGTTCCTCACTTTCATGTTCCGTTACAATCAGGTTCCAACCGTATTTTAAAGGACATGAAACGTAGGTACCTTAAAGATTTATACGAAGACAGAGTAAATACGATTAAAAAGAACATGCCAGACGCCTGCATTGGTGTAGATATTATTGTTGGGTTTCCGGGAGAAACAGATGATGAGTTTATGGAAACCTATGAGTTTGTTCGTGATTTACCCGTATCTTACTTTCATGTTTTCACCTACAGTGAAAGACCCAATACCATTGCAAATAGAATGGAAAACCCTGTTTCAATGCAAAAAAGAAATGAACGTAGTGAACAATTAAGAATTTTATCTCAGAAAAAAAGAAGAGCCTTTAACGAAACTCAAATTGGTAAAGAAAAAACTGTTTTGTGGGAGTCGGCAGAAGACGAAAATGGTTTAATGCATGGCTTTACAGAAAACTATATTAAGGTATCTAAGCCCTACGACTCTGCACTAGTCAATACTTTTGAGAAAATTACTTTAAAGGGTGTTGCTCCAGAAGGAATGATGACCTTAATGTAATTTTTGGATTCTACCAATGGGTAAAATCCGCCATTCAAAATCTCCGTTAGCTTTAAAATTATATTTTATTCCCACATAGGCAGAATTTATTCCAAAAACCACTCCTTCTCTTTCCGCTCCATTTTTGTTAAGGTAAATTACTGTTTCGTTCACATTAAACCCAAAATCATATACTCTTTTCATAGAAGGCTCCTTTAGTAAAAGATTATCAAAAGAAATTACCTTTTCATAAATACTCCCGTCCTTGGTAGCGTATTTTATTTCTGCATTTTTATTTCCAATTGAAAAAATTTCCCCCTTCTCAATTGAGCCATAAGAAACAAAATAAACCGAATCATTCAAGGCCATCCCTAAACTATTCGAATTTTCCTTTACGTAACTATTCACCAATGACGAATCAAAACTTGTTTCCTTGTATCTATTATTAAAATCAATTACATCCGCGGTTACCGTAACGTGGGTTAAGTACACTAAAAAAATAAAAGTCCTTTTAAAATCTACTGATACATTGGCCAGAGCCTGGCCTTCTTTTAAGGGATTATTTCTAAACAAATCCTTCTTTGCGTCAAAAACCAATGCGGTTCGGTTCAACCCTCCAATTCCCAAAATGTGTGTGGTAGAAGCTTGTCCCTTAGCTATTCCAACATATTTAAAGTTTGCATTTGTGATAGACGCATTTCCAGTCATCATTCCTGAATGCACGGCACAAGATGAAAAGATTAATAGGGTAAAAGTTAGTATAAATACGTTTTTCATAATTAGGTAATTTATTGAGTTGAAGAACGCTAAAAGTAATATTTTTTTCAGTAACACCACCTCTTGTTTTTAATACTATTTCCAAAATCCTAAAAAATCAAAAAATTCAATGAAAATAGGGTTTTCAACGTTGTTTGTTAACAAATTTTAACGACAACCAATTTGTTAAATTTAGCCTTTAGTTCATATTTGTGCGTTGCTATAAAATTGATAAAATGGATATTATACAATCTCAAGAAACAACTACTGAAAACGGTGGTTCATCTCCAGCAGTTGACATCAGGTTATTAAATGAAATGATTCAAAAAGAAAGTGCATTTATTGACTTGGTTAGAATGGAAATGAAAAAAGTACTTATTGGTCAAGAATACATGATTGATAGGTTACTAATTGCCATGCTTGCTGATGGTCATATCCTTTTGGAAGGTGTACCGGGGTTAGCAAAAACCTTGGCTATTACCACACTTTCTAAAACTATTGATGCCGATTTTAGTAGAATTCAATTTACCCCAGATTTGCTACCCGCTGATTTAGTAGGTACCATTATTTACAATGCAAAATCGGGCGAATTCACAAATAAAAAAGGTCCAATTTTCGCCAATTTTGTATTGGCAGATGAGATTAATCGTGCCCCGGCTAAAGTACAAAGTGCTTTATTGGAAGGTATGCAAGAACGTCAAGTAACTATTGGAGATTCTACCTATCCCCTTCCTAAACCGTTTTTAGTTATGGCAACTCAAAATCCGGTAGAACAAGAAGGAACCTATCCTTTACCAGAAGCTCAAGTGGATCGTTTTTTAATGAAAGTAGTTATTGACTACCCTTCAAAAGAAGAAGAAAAACTAATTGTAAGGGCAAATATGCAAGCAGGTGGTTTTGCTAAACCAAATGCGGTTTGCAAGCCCAATGATATTTTAAAAGCTCGCGAGGTTGTTCGTCAAGTATATATGGATGAAAAAATTGAGCAATACATTGTTGATATTGTATTTGCATCCCGTTATCCGAAAGACTTTGGATTAGATGATCATGAAAACTTAGTAAGCTTTGGAGCTTCTCCACGGGCCTCCATTAGTTTGGCTTTGGCAGCAAAAGCTTTTGCTTTTATTAACCGAAGAGGCTACGTAATTCCGGAAGATGTTCGAGCGGTTTGTATGGATGTAATGCGTCATAGAATTGGACTTTCATACGAGGCGGAAGCAGAAGACATTACCACCATTGATATTGTAAACAACATCCTAAATAAAGTAGAAGTACCATAAACTTTCAAACGCGTTAAACAAATTAAACACACTACCATTATCGCTTTTTAAGCTATGGAAACCAAAGAATTATTACGTAAGGTAAGACGAATTGAGATAAAAACCAGAGGGCTGTCTAATCAGATTTTCTCAGGTGAGTATCACAGTGCGTTTAAAGGTCAGGGAATGACATTTGCTGAGGTTCGAGAATATCAACCGGGTGATGAAATTCGTAAAATTGACTGGAACGTTACTGCGCGAATGGGCGCCCCTTTTGTAAAGATTTTTGAAGAGGAACGCGAACAAACGGTTATGCTTATAGTGGATGTAAGTGCCTCCGAAAACTTTGGTAGTAATGACGTTTTAAAAAGAAACTACATTACTGAGATTTGTGCGGTATTGGCGTTTTCGGCCATTACAAACAACGACAAGATTGGCGTAATTTTATTTTCAGATAAAATTGAAAAATTCATTCCTCCCAAAAAAGGACGTGGCCATACCCTACAAATAATTAGAAACTTATTAGACTTTAAAGCAGAAAGCAAAGGTACAGACGTAGATATGGCTCTTCGCTATTTTACAGGAGTAATTAAAAAACGTTGCATCGCTTTCATGATTTCTGATTTTATTAGTGAGCCATTTACCAAATCAATTAAACTCGCTAATAAAAAGCATGATCTAGTGGCTCTACGTATTCAAGATCCAATTGAAGCAAAATTCCCTAAGGTAGGTTTAGTACCACTGACTGATCCTGAAACAGAAGAAGTTTTCTGGGCCGATACCAGTTCAGATTCCTTTCAATATGCTTACCGTAAAGAATTGAAAAAGTTTGATGCGGAGATTGAACAAGTGTTTAAATCTGCTGGCGTGGATTCTGCCCTAATGCCCACTGAAATTAATTATGTTCAACCATTAATGAAGCTTTTCAAAAAACGTGAATCTAAAAGATGATTAATTCTCTTAAACATATCGTTTTAATTCTCTTAGCATTTAGCTCTTTCATGAGCTCTATTGCACAGAGCGAAAGGGTTAGCATTAATCCATTTACACAAGAATTGCTAATTGGTGAACCGGTTCGTGTAGAATTGAACGTGGTAGCAGGCCCAAATGAGCAATTAATCTGGCCAGAGTTTACGGATACCGTTACTAGTACTATTGAAGTGTTAGAAAACCATCCTATTGATACCATTTTTGAAGATTCAATTTCTAAGCAAAACATTTTAGGATTTCAAAAACAGTGGGTCATCACATCGTTCGATTCTGGATTATGGGCATTTCCAGAAACTACGGTATGGATTGATTCGGTTCCTTTTTCTACCGATGCGTTTTTAATTTCTGTAAACACTGTGGAGGTAGATACTTCTAAAGGCCATATTGATATTATAGAGCCAATTGAAATACCCATGACATGGATGGAATATTTTCAAGAGTACTACCATTATGGCTTGATTGCCATTGGCATTATTATGGCTTTGGCTATTCTCGCTTATTTTATTGGATCTAATCCTAAACGGAAATCAAACATCGCCCCAAAAATTATTATTCCAGCTCATATTACAGCCCTTGAACGTTTAGATCAACTCAAGAGTGAACAACTCTGGCAATCGGGTGCTGTAAAGGCCTACCACATCCAAATATCGGATATTGTGCGAGAATACATTGAGAACAGATTTAAAATTCCTGTGAAAGAATCTACCACAGATGAAATTAAGCATCTCCTAAAAATGACTCGTATGGAAAAGTCTTTACGTACAGAAATAATAGATTCTTTACGAGTTTCTGATTTAGCCAAATTTGCAAAAGCCATTCCAGTGGCGCATGAAAACGAAGCAAGTTTAGAAATAGCCTACAAATTAGTAGAAATCACCAAAGAGGTTCCTTCTCAAAATACAGAATCAGAAGATGATGAGTAATATTGAATTTGCATATCCTTGGTTCCTGTTAGGGTTAATACTTCTCCCAATTTTATGGGGGTGGCATTTTTTACGTTTTGAAAAACGTAAGTCCTTAATCAATTTACCTACCCAAAAGTTTGCTACCTCTGTAAAACCAACGGGTAAAATTGTTTTAATGCACGCTTTGTTTATTGCAAAAACCATTGCTTTTGGGTTAATCATTGTAGCCATTGCACGCCCTCAGTCTTCTAGCAGTTGGCAAAATGTAAAAGCCGAAGGTATTGATATTGTTTTAGCCATGGATATTTCTGGATCAATGCTAGCCAGAGATTTAGAACCAAACAGATTAGAAGCGTCTAAAGAAGTAGCGGTTGATTTTATTAGAAAAAGAGTTAACGACCGAATTGGTCTAGTTATTTATGCAGGTGAAGCGTACACACAATCTCCGCTTACTACCGACCATTCAGTAATTATTAACCTAATGGACGACCTTCAAAATGGAATGGTTGAAGATGGAACCGCTATTGGAGTTGGTTTAGCCACTGCCGTTAATCGACTCAAAGAAAGCGAAGCAAAAAGTAAAATTGTGGTGCTACTTACTGATGGAACCAATAACACCGGTGACATCCCTCCTCTTACTGCCGCTGAAATTGCACGGAAATTTGGCATCAAAGTATATACTATTGCGGTAGGAACTAACGGTATGGCTCCAATGCCTTTTAAACAACCCAATGGTAGAATAGCCTATCAAAATCAAAAGGTAACTATTGATGAAGTTACTCTAGAAAAAATTGCTAAACAAACCAAGGGTAAACACTTTAGAGCTACTGATAACGAATCGTTGGAAGGAATATATTCTGAAATTGACGAGCTAGAAAAAACAGAAATAGACGTAAAAGAGTTTAGGAAAAAGAATGAACAGTTCTATCCATGGGCAATGGCTGCGGCTATTATTTTATTGTTAGAATTTTTGTTGCAAAAAACCATTTTAAGATCAATAACTAACTAATGTTTCGATTCGCACATACAGAGCATTTATGGTGGTTAGCAACTATAATAATTATGGTTGTTGCATTTGGGTCACATTTAATTTGGACCAAAAAAAGGGTGAATGAACTAAGCTCAACAAAACTTCGTGGATTAGTTTTACCTCAGTTTAACACCAAAACAAAATGGGCTCACTTAATTCTTTTTATCCTTATGTGGGTGTTTTTAATCCTTGGAATCGCCAATCCTCAAATTGGATCCAAATTATACGAAGCCAAACGAGAAGGTATTGATTTAATGGTGGCTGTGGATGTTTCTAATAGTATGATGGCAGAAGACATAAAGCCTAACCGGTTAGAACGTACCCGAATGGGAGTAGAAAAATTGATTGATAATTTACAAGGCGACCGATTAGGAATTGTAATTTTTGCAGGTAAAGCGTACGTTCAATTACCTTTAACCACTGATTATGCCGCTGCCAAATTATTTACAAACTCACTAAGTACTGGAAGTGTAAATAGCCAAGGAACATCTATTGGGGCTGCTTTAGAAACCTGTTTAGCTTCTTTCGATTTTGAAACAAAATCCAGTAAAGCAATTATTGTAGTAACTGACGGGGAAGATCATGAAGAAGACGCTATTGAAATGGCAAAAGAAGCCAGAGAAATGGGAGTTTCTATTTATACCATTGGTTTGGGTTCTGTTCAAGGGGCACCAATTCCTATTTATAAAAACGGAGTTCAATTAGGGTACCGAAAAGATAAAGAAGGAAATACCATTATTACTAAGCTAAATGAAAATATGCTAACCGATATTGCCAATGAAGGTGGAGGCCAATTTTTTAGGGCAAATAATGGGCGTATTGGGTTACGTGATATTTTAGATGAAATCAATAAACTAGAAACCACCGAATTAGAAACAAAAATCTTTAGCGATTATGAAGATCGTTTTCAATTCTTCTTGGGAGCGGCACTGTTTTTCCTTTTTATTGAAATTTTATGGCCAGAAAAACGTCTAAAATTCATTGATAAACTAAACTTGTTTGGTGTAAAAAAATGAGATTAATATTTACATATATTGCTGTGTTGATAAGCTTGGGATCTGTAGCTCAAACTTCACGTCAACTGGTTCGTGCCGGAAATGACAATTATAAAATTGATTCTCTAAACTCGGCTATTGAAGATTACGAAAAAGCCCTTTCTGTAGACCCCAAAATGGAAGAGGCTAAATTCAATTTAGGAGATGCCTTTTACCGATCAGGTAAATTTGCCGATGCCGCAAAAACATTTAATGAGCTTGGGCAAACATCGCAAAACAAACAAATAAAATCAGATGCCCATTTTAATGAAGGTAATTCGCTTATGCAAACTAAAAAATTTGAGGAAGCCATGGGAGCCTATAAAAATTCATTAAGAGCAAATCCTAGTAACAATAAAGCACGTTACAATTACGAATTTGCTAAAAAAATGCTGCAAGAACAACAAAAGCAAGAGCAAGAAAACGAGAACGATCAGAACAAAGACGA
>JBMYWA010000043.1:0-20320 GCA_049606935.1 Salibacteraceae bacterium | reverse complement strand
CGGGCATTGGAGCCGCAAACGCCACATGCGATTTTCCGTACCCTTGATTTTTGTACGCGGTCATAAACAAGTTTTCACCGGTTAACACACGTTTTCCTGCAGAAAACATTTTTCCCAGAATACTATTATCGGCTTGATGGCTGCCATCTCCAAAAACAGTTTCCATAGCAATTTCTTGCTTCATGTACATCATACTTCCGGGTTCAGCCATTACAACTTCCTGAGGGTCAAGTTCAATTTCTACAAATTGAATATCATCCCCTTTAATGGTGTAGTCTACTTCATGTGATTGCATAACAGAATATTTTATAGTGTCATCACAAATATAGTGGTTTTAAAAACTGTTTTTGCTCGAAAATCCTGCTAATTTCGCGCGCTCATGAGTAAGGAATTAAACTACAAAACAAACAAACAATTTTGGCTTCTTAGCTTAAGTTCTACCTTGTTTTTTGGTAGTTTTAACATGATGATTCCTGAATTGCCATCTTATCTAGAATCTTTAGGTGGTGGTGAATTCAAAGGGTTAATTATTTCTTTATTTACAGTAACCGCCTTAATTGCGCGGCCATTTAGTGGTAAGTTAACAGATAATATTGGCAGAATTCCGGTAATGATTATTGGTGCATCAGTGGCTTTAGTTGCTGGCTTGCTCTACCCTGTTATGGCTACCGTTGGAGGTTTTTTGTTTTTACGTCTTTTTCATGGTTTTTCTACTGGTTTTAAACCAACTGCAACTGCAGCATACATCTCAGATATTGTAAGTCCAAAGGAACGCGGAGAAGCCATGGGTGTTTATGGTGTTTTTGCAAGTTCAGGAATGGCTATTGGCCCTATGATTGGATCCTATGCCTCCACTTATATTGGTATTAATGGTGTTTTCTATTTATCCGCATTTATGTCTTTTTTATCTGTAGCAGTGATAGTTGGGATGAAGGAAACCTTAAAGGACAAACAGAAAATGCAAACCAAATTCTTAAAAGTGAAGTTCAGCGACTTTTACGAAAAAGATGTTTTTCCGGTAGCATTAACATTCTTATTGACAACCATACCATTTGGTATTATTTTAACTTTAATACCAGACTTGAGTGATCATTTAGGGGTAAGCAATAGAGGTACATTTTTTTCCATTTTTGTTGTATCATCCATAACCGTAAGGTTTATTGCTGGAAAGGTATCCGATAAATATGGAAGGGTTCCAGTGCTTATTACATCTTCCTTTTTAATTGGATTATCTATTACTATTATTAGCCTTGCAAATAGCACCTCAATGTTTTATTTCGGAGGAATATTATTTGGGTTAGCCGCAGGAATGAATAGCCCTACCATATTTGCATGGACCATTGATAGAAGTAACGAATTACACCGAGGAAGGGCCATGTCTACCCTTTATATATTCTTAGAATTTGGAATTGGCTCAGGAGCTGCAATTTCTGGGTTTATTTATGCCAATGATCCAGATATGTTCAATTATGCATTTGGATTTGGAGCCTTTACTGCATTTGTTGCATGTGCATATCTAATACACTTTCATTTTTGGGGTAAACAAAGAAGATATTAACTACCAATAGCTTCAATAATTTGATTCTCTATGGCAGAGAAAACCTGAGCATATTCTTTCTTTCCTATTTCTACCACTTTATCAATTTGATGAATAGGGTATTTTAACTGTGTGGCTAATACTTTAAACTGAAAAATTACGGCTGGATTTTCAATATCATAAAAACACATATCTACAAAAAGGTCAATTAATTGAGTCTCTTTATTATTGCTTGAAAAAAGTTGTTCTTGCCTAGCGGTGGTGTCTGTTGCTTTCATGTTTAATATTAACGCAAAAGCTTGCTAAAAGTTTCATTTCTTTTTTATTTAATAACTACTCACCACAGAGATGGGTTTCCCCGAGCAACCCATTGGAGCTTGAACCCCAACAACGTGGGCTATAGTAGGCACAATATCCTCTACCGAAGTTGGAAGAATTGACTCCCCATTTTCAATACCAAAGCCAAAAAACAATAAGGGCACATGAGTATCATAACTCCAAGGAGAACCATGTCCCGTTCCACCGTTTTCCTTATATTTTGAAGATAACCAACCTGGTTCCATTATAATGGCTACATCTCCCGACTTTTGAATGTTCCAACCATTTTGAACTTTTTGTTCCACACCTTCCAAGTAATCAAATTCACGTAGACTCTCTGCTGTAATTCCTGATTTGACTCCCGGTAATTGAAGGCTTAAACTCAATATTTTTTGAGCTATTTCTTTTCTGTTTAGCCCTAAAGAATCTACCTTATGGTAGTCCATAAAAAACTGATAATTAGAGAAGTTTTCTATTAAACCGTTCATGTTATATTCCAAAGCCAGAAGAGAATCAACCGATTTTTTCATTTCCTTAGAATTGTAATATCCAACTTCCACTCCATTTTCCATTAAATTTGAAGGGATTTGAGCCACACCATGATCGGCAGTTAGAAAAACAGTATAATTACCCTCTCCAATCTGATTATCCAAAAATTCTAAAAACTGAGCCAACGTTTTATCCAATCTTAGGTAGGTATCTTCAATCTCCACAGATTGCGGCCCATATGAATGTCCTATATAATCAGTACTTGAAAAGCTAACCGAAAGAAAATCTGTAATCTCATCTGAACCCAATTGTTCTTTTACAATGGTTTCTTTTGCAAAATCTACTAGTAAATCATTGCCATAAGGGGTTTCCTTCATTACATGGTACCCAATATCCTCAAACACTTCACCCAAATCATATGGAAAAACAGGTTCTCCATTCTTTTTTAAGCTTTCTTCATGAGGATTATTATCAGGCCCTGATTCTGTGTATGTTTTAATAGGATACAAAGTTTCCCAGTTTTGTTTCATATATTTATCCGGATACTTTTGATTATTAAACTTCTTCACCCAAGTAGGTAATTCATTCATATAATAAGTAGAAGAAATAAATTTACCTTCTTTTCCGCCAACAAACCAATAAGCTGCATCTGCCATTTTCCCTGCAGGAAGAATGGCTCCTCTATCTTTTATAGAGATACCAATTGATTTACCACGCTTTTGGGTATGGAGTTTTATTTGATCAGCAATACTGGTAACTAACATGTTTTGAGGTGATCTATTCTCTTTTGAAAAGTCTCCACCTACACTTTTTACCGTAGTATCTTCCGCACAATACACATATCTTTTCAAATCTCTGTCGTACCAATCATTAGCAATAATTCCGTGTGTTTTGGGAGTCGTTCCAGTAAAAACCGATGCATGTCCTGGACCTGTATAAGTAGGCATATAAGAAAAATGGTGTTCTTTACAATGGTATCCTTCCTTAATAAGGCGTTTAAAGCCATTTTCTCCATATTTTTCTTCAAAGCGGGTTAAATAGTCATATCGCATTTGATCAACAACAACGCCTACCACCAATTTTGGTGAGTTTTTCTTTCGGGTATTTACGGGTGTGGAACAATTTCCTAAGAAGAAACAAAGCATCACAAAAAGTAGTTTTTTCATAATCAAATTTTGCCTCAAACATATAGGTAATTTTTCTATTTTACCCGACTCAGTAGTAAAAAACAATAAACACTTACTCCTCCGATTTTTATTATCATAAAGCATTCCTTTTAGGTTATTAACAATGGTTTTTAGTCGGATATTAATTATATTTGAGAAGCTTATTATTAAGCAACCTATTCAAACTATTATTATTCTATAATTTATTATTTATGAAAAAAATTGCGTTGGCTTTTATGGCCACTTTATTTCTTGTTTCAGGAAATGCTCAAGAACCCAAAAAAAACAAGTTTAAAATCAAAAAACCAAATTTAAAAATAGGTGAGAAATTAGGAAATTTTGCTGGTAATATGATGACTAGCAATACTTCTGAACTAGGTGTTGCGGTAGCAAAAACCACAATTGTATCTGGAATTTACCCACCTGAAATAAAAACTTCGGAAGCTAAACTTTTCCCGAAAGGAACAATAGAAGGTGACTACATGGTAGGTATTACCTTTATGAAAGGAGAAGGAATGGGAATGTATAAAGTGGATGGAACAGTTACCTGTGATGGTCAAGAAATGGAATATATTGGTTTAGGCTCTTACATGACAGTTTTTAGAACTCCCTTTAAGAATCCTAAACAAATCAAAGTAAAAACATCTACCGGAGACCAAGCTCAACTATCTCTTGTTCCTATTTCAGGAATTGAGATTATATCAGTGAATGACGAAAGTTCATTACCCATTCTTGATTTAGATAAGGATATAAAACTTACCTATACCAACCCTCCTGGATCAGAAGGCACACGAGTTAGGGTGTCATTAATTACAGATGTAGCCGGAGCACGTGCTTTAAATCACTTTGCCAGTTTTGATGCAGGTACTGAACCTACCAAAACAGTTACAATTCCAAGGGAGTCATTAAGTAATCCTGAAATTGCAGGAAGCGTAAAAGGAGTTGGAAACTATAATAAAGGAGAGAATTTTTTAATTATTGAGCGCGAATTAATTACCGAGCGCGACAAAATGGGTTCGGAACAAAATATTGGAGATCTTCAAACTGCAGAAATAAAAGGCAGTTCCTACGCCTCTATGCCGGTAGTGGTTAAAGGTAAACAAGGTGAAAGTGTTTACGCATCCATAAAGGTAAATAAGAAAGATAAAAATGGAATAGGATATACCTTCTATAAACCGAATGCAAATACAGGAATCCCAATGTCTAAAGGAACAAAATTTGGGTTAACTTCATTTACATTAGAAGGACATACTTATAAATCAGAATCAAAAACAAGTGAGCGATATGGATATGGAAACACAAGGGTTATAACCACCACCACAACTACCTATCAATTTCCGCAATTACCCGCCTCAAATTGGGAATACGTAATGGATCAAGTATACAGCAAGTTTGAGGCTTTTATGAAATCTGAATACAACATTGAATTTATTCCTGTTGAAGAAATAACCAGTAACGCAAATTATGCGACTCTTTTCCCAGCTTCCGAGAAAAATACGGAAAAAATAATACGAACTAGCTATAAAGGAACCCAACGAACTGATGCCCAATCCTTAGGAGAGATTTTTGGCAGTGTAAATAGTAATTTCACTTCCGACAACAGTACAGTTAATATGATGAAGGAAACGGATGTAGACGGATTAGTCAATATGCATTTATCATTTCAGGTAGCTGGAAACGATGAAGGAAAAGTGATTTTAATCCCCTCTCTTACCATTAATATTACAGGACGTGACGAAACAAATAACAATAAACAAGGTACTTATGCTGGAGGTTACATTGTAAATACTACCGGAAATGCATTTAATGCTGACTTAATAAAAACAAAACCAGATGCTTTAGCAAAAGCCTGTTCAACAGATGAAATGATCGCAGCTCTGATTGAGGGTATTAAAAAGCTAAGATCAAAAGAAGTAGAATTAGGTTATGACAAAATTTGGAATATAGGTCAATAACCAAGTCTCTTCAACACCTTGTGGGTACATCATTTTAAATTGATGTACCCACTTTTTTTAGAGAGCTTTCTCAAATAAATATTACTAAAATAATAACTAAACACACTCCATATTTTACCTGTTGTTGCTTTAATTTGTACTAAATTTATTACATGAACCATTTTACCATTGCCAGAGTAATTCACATTTTAGCCATAGTAGTTTGGATTGGAGGAGTTGCCATGGTAACTACAGTTATTATTCCTGCCGTAAAGAGAATGAAGTCAAAAACAGACAAAGTCAATACTTTTGAGGAGTTGGAAGGCAGGTTTTCATTTCAAGCTAAAATAACCACACTATTAACTGCAATTTCTGGGTTTTACATGATTTATGAATTAGACGCGTGGAACAGATATTTTGATCTAAAATATTGGTGGTTTTGGGCCATGACTATTGTTTGGTTGTTATTTACATTGGTACTTTTTGTTTTGGAACCGTTTATTTTACATAAACTGTATAAAAAATACGCCAATAATAACCCGGAAACCACATTTGAATTCATACATAAGTTTCACATCATTCTGTTGTCTATTAGTTTAATAACTATTGCTGGGGCAATGGCTGGTAGCCATGGGCTATTTTTTGTAAAATAGTGATGCGTTATAAACTAGTAATTAAGAAACTGCATGAATTAGCAGACCCAGAAAAGGTTATTTTTAAGCAACATAAATATAATATTGTTACCCCTAACTCATTAGGTATTTACCATAAGGATTTAAAGCTTTTAGCTAAGGAAATTGGCTACCACCCAGAATTGGCTTTGGAGTTAATAAATTCTGATATTTATGAAGCGAGGCTTTTGGGGAGTAAACTTTTAAAACCGAAAAATGTTACTATCGAAATGGCTACAAATTGGATTACGTTTTTTAATACCTGGGAAATCTGTGATTCATTTTGCATGGGCTTATTTTCCAAAACTTCTTTTGCCAAAGATTTAATTTTTAAGTGGTCAAAAAACACTAAAGAATTTGAAAAACGAGCTGCCTTTGCTATACTCTCCTCCTATTGTATGGCTGACAAAAAAGCTGGAAATGATGTTTTTCTTAGTTTTCTTCCCGTAATAATTGATGCTAGTGATGATGACCGAATCTATGTTAAAAAAGCAGTAAATTGGGCTTTAAGGAGTATTGGAAAGAGGAACCAAGATTTAAATAGAGAAGCGATAAAAACTGCCCAAAATATTTTAAACATTGGTAGTAAACCTGGCATTTGGATAGCAAAAGATGCCATAAAAGAGTTAACAGGTGAAAAGGTTAATATTCTGGATTATCCCAGAGAAATTTACCGAAATCACATCTAACATGTTTATTATTAATTGATTTAGACTTAACTAACTTAATAATTACCATTAACTAATTTCACCAAAAACTTGCTATAACATTCAAAGCTTTCCTATGCAAATTAAAAAATAGCGTATTTATTTTTTTTATTCTAACCAAAAATAATGGGATGAAAAATTGTTAATAACCGTGCTGAAAACTATCGTAGCATAGGAAATATACGGATTATAGCTTCGATTACTTTTGATTGAAGCAGCAAATTTCAGGGATCATTATGGCCAAAAAAACAAACAGACCAAAAGGGGAAGTTGATATTGAAGAAAAGCCTTTAAAATCAAGTAAAAAGAAATCAAAAATGACTAACCCATTTTCAGGAGTAAATTCTGAAAAAATTAGAATCGGTTTTGGTCTTACCTTGGTATTCACCTCTCTAATCCTATTAGTGGCATTTACTTCGTATTTAGTTACCGGAAATTACGACCAAAATATTCTTCGTACGGGGATGGATGAACTTAACCCTAATGAAATTAGAAACTGGTTAGGGAAGTTTGGTGCCGTGATTTCTCAGAAATTTATAGGTGATTGGTTTGGATTGGCTGCATTTATTCTTATTCCAATAATTCTTCGGTCTGGATTAAAATCGTTATTTCAATTAACCATTGTATCCAATAAAAATGTATTTAAGTACAGCATTTTTACGCTGATTTGGTTACCTCCATTTCTTGCATTTTTCTTTACTAGTGACTCTACCTTAATGTTAGGAGGTGGTGTTGGTATTACGCTAATATCCTACCTTAATCTTGCCATTGGCTCAATAGGTGCGCTCTTAGTTTTGCTTTTTGTTTTAGCGGCTTTTATCCTTATTAATTTCGATATTTCGTTAGACTCTGTTTTCTCATCTAAATCCACCATGGAGGAAGACCATTTAGAAAAGGCCCCACTTTCGGCTTCTAATACGGAGGTTTTGGAAGAAATTACCATCAAAGAAACGCCCCCCGTAGAAGAACCCATAAATACAAAGCCTACGGTTTTAGAGCCCGTAAATCTATTAACTCCAACCGAGCCAAAAATCCTGGTTGAAAAAACGCCACTTGCCGAAACAGACGAATTGCCATTAACTATCGAAAACCATGTAGAAACATCGGTTTCGGAAGAAAAGAATGAAGAACAACCTCCATCAGAAAACATTTCGCTTTCCAACACTGCTCCAGTTTCACCAGTTAAACCAGTAGAATCAGATGTTGAAATTGAAGCAATTGTTGGCGAGGAAGAAGAAACATTAAAGCCAAGTGAGATTCGTGATTTAGCGAAAGAGTTTGGCGAATACGACCCAGAATTAGATTTATCCAAATATCAAAAACCAAGCTTGGATTTGTTAAAAGACTTTGGTGAATCAGGAATTGAGGTAGATCGAACAGAACTAGAGGAAAACAAAAACCGAATTATTACCACGCTTAAGAATTACAAAATTGAAATCTCAGAAATTTCTGCTGTAATTGGACCTACTGTTACTTTGTACGAGATTGTTCCTGCTCCTGGAGTAAGGATTTCAAAAATTAAAAATCTAGAAGATGATATTGCGTTAAGTCTTTCTGCCTTAGGTATTCGAATTATTGCCCCAATACCAGGAAAAGGAACCATTGGTATTGAGGTACCTAATAAAAAGTCTGAAATAGTTTCGATGAAAACTATGCTTGCCTCTGATAAATTTCAGAAAACAGAAATGATTCTTCCGGTAGCCTTAGGAAAAACGATTTCAAATGAATCATACATTGCTGATTTAGCCAAAATGCCTCACCTACTAATGGCAGGCGCCACCGGGCAAGGTAAATCGGTTGGATTGAATGCTATTTTAGTTTCCCTGCTATACAAAATGCACCCTTCTCAATTAAAATTTGTACTAGTAGATCCTAAAAAGGTGGAGCTGACATTGTACAATAAAATTGAACGTCATTACCTCGCCAAATTACCCGATTCGGAAGAGGCTATCATAACAGACACGCAAAAGGTTGTAGCCACCTTAAATTCGTTGTGTATTGAAATGGATACTCGATACGACCTGCTTAAAGATGCTATGGCAAGAACCATTGTGGAGTACAATGATAAATTTGTAAAGCGTAAATTAAACCCAGAAAATGGTCACCGTTTCTTACCATACATTGTTTTAGTAATTGATGAATTTGCTGATTTAATTATGACGGCTGGTAAAGAGGTGGAAACTCCTATTGCTCGTTTGGCTCAGTTAGCAAGGGCTATTGGAATCCATTTGATTGTAGCCACCCAAAGACCCTCCGTAAACGTAATTACAGGTATGATTAAAGCCAACTTCCCCGCTAGATTGGCATTTAGAGTTACTTCAAAAATTGACTCTAGAACAATTTTAGATTCAGGGGGTGCAGATCAGTTAATTGGAAGGGGGGATTTACTTTTCTCTCCAGGAAATGAAATTATTCGTTTACAATGCCCATTTGTAGATACACCTGAAGTAGAACGTATTTGTGAATTTATTGGAGAACAACAAGGTTATTCTGATGCCTTTCTATTACCTGAGTTTGTAGGCGAAGCTAGTGCAAGTCAAGGAAACATGTCTAGCGAGGATAGAGATGCCTTATTTGATGAAGCAGCTGCCATAATTGTTCAACACCAACAAGGTTCGGCCTCTTTATTACAAAGACGATTAAAATTAGGGTATAACCGTGCGGGTAGAATTATTGACCAATTAGAAGATGCAGGAGTTATTGGTCCATTCTCAGGTAGTAAAGCCAGAGAAGTGCTCATTCCCGATGAAGCATCTTTGGCGCAGATATTGAAAGGTGGAGAATAATCAAATTATTACCACGGTTTAATATTACCTTTGCAAGGAATTTCTGAACCAGAAAAAAACAAAATAAAGCATGAAAAAGCTAGCATTATTAGTACTTATAGCCATATCCGTATCGTTCGGAAGTATTGCTCAAAATGAAAATCCTAAAGATCCTAAAGCGAAAGCTATCTTGGATAAAGTGAGCGCGAAAAACAAATCACACGCTACCATTTACATGGAGTTTAGTTACAGAATTGTTAATAAACAAAATGGCGTAGATGAAACGCAAGAAGGAAAGGTTTGGATAAAGGCAGATCAATATAAATTGGTTTTTCCTGGTTTAGAACGTTACAGTAATGGAAAAACAATGTGGACCTATTTAGAAGATGACGATGAATGTCAAATTACCGATGGGTTTGGTGATGATGAAGAAGATAATATCAGTCCTTCTTCTCTACTAACCATCTACGAGAATGGTTTTAATTACCTGTATGGAAGTGAAACCACTATCAACGGCAAAAAGGCTCACATGATCAAATTATTCCCTGAAGGTGGGGGGAAATCATACCACACCATTAAGTTGTACGTGAATTCAGCAACTAACGAAATGGCTAGAATTGAAGTTTTTGGTAAAGATGGGAATACCTTAACATACGATCTTAAAGTGATAAAAAATGACATACCTATGGAGAACACCATGTTTGTATTTGATACTTCCAAAGCGGGTGACGTTATTGACTTAAGAGAATAAACAATATTATTTGTATAGAAAAATCTAGTCTTTCGGGCTAGATTTTTTTTTATTCAATTTTCATAACAACATTCTTAATAAAACTTTTGAAGTGTGGAAGACCAACGAATAACAGGTACCTTAAGAAAAAACATATTTGAAGGAGCCCTAGTGGAAATAGTTCAAAAACACCACCAAAGAACGGGAGAATTAACCGAAGGATTGGTGACTAGAATTTTAACCAAATCACCACAACATCCGCATGGAATTAAAGTGAAAATTGATACAGGAGAAGTAGGACGAGTAAAATGGGTTTTAATTGAAGATCTAGATTAGCACTATTTATAATATAGTACCCCTTCTAATCCTTCACAAAAATCTACTTTAAAGAAATTTAAACCGAGTTTTTCTAATACTTTAATGGATGTCGCATTTTTTTTGTCTACCCTACCCCAAATTGGAATTTCACCATCCAAAGCTCTTCCAAATTCCATACATGAAATTGCTGCTTCCGTAGCGTACCCCTTGCCCCAGTACTTTTGAGCAAAACGATATCCTATGTCAATAAATCCCTCCTTGTGGTATTTCAGTCCGCACCACCCTATAGGTTCTAGCGAATCTTTTAAAACAACGGTCCACCGGCCAAAACCATATTCTTGATAATGAGAGTAATTCTTTATAAATAAATGTGCCTCATTTACCGTAGCGAAAGGAACGTCTCCAGTGTATTTCATAACCACAGGATCATTGTTTAATTCATAAAAAAATGAAGCATCTGAAATCTTAAATTCTCGTAAGAATAAACGCTTAGTTTCAATAATTGATTTCAAGATTAAATGCCCTTAATTTTTTCATTTGCACGTTTCTGAGCATCTACAATTATTTTATCTGATTGAGTCTTGGCTTGATCCACTAGTTTTTTTCCTTGCTTTTCAGATTCTGCAACTAACTGTTTGGCTTTTTTATCCGCCTCTTTATTCATTTGCTCTGCTCCTTTGGTGGCGGCAATTTTTGCCAACGGATTTGTGGCTTGCTTAATTAAATCTTTTCCTTGTTTATCTGCCTCTGCTCGTAATTGAGCCCCTAGTTTTTCTGCTTCTACTTTCATAGCTGCTGCTTGTTTATTGGCTTCAGCCATTAAAGCAACTTGTTGTTTTCTAGCATCCTCCATAATTTTGTCGGCTTCTGCTTGTAAGTCCTTTTTAAGGTCCTTTTTTACTTCTTCTATTTGATCCTTAATAATTTTCTTAACCTGTTCTTTTGCTTCAGCAGATTGTTCTCCTTTTCCAAATACTGGTTTAAACTGAGGGTCATCCATTTTACCAGTCACCGAAATAACCACCGGAATTATATCTGGAACCTCGGCATTTACGCCATTATTTTTCAACAAATTATTTACTTGACCAATTATAGCATCGCCCCCTGCACCCATTTCTGAGGTTTTTATCTGAGTATCAATTATGTAATTAATATCCTGTTCAAGGGTAGTGTATCCGGATACTTTAGCAGATTGAGTACCAATTACAATATCGAATGGTTCTACCTCTAAAACCCCATTCACACATTTATACTCTAGCTTTAAGTCTTTAGCTTTTAATGGGTTATAGTTTTTTGTTTTGGTAATAGTATTCAGTTTCTCTAAATTGTTTCCTTTTACCTCTAAATCTTTGGTGGTAGTAACCCCTCTAAAATTCATTTTTTCCAGAATTGGCTCCAGTGCACTATCCAAAACTCCGTGAATTTCAATATCCGTACTAAAAGTACCTGTGGCTGATTTCAAAATTGGTGCAAGTTTATCTATTGTATTATAGGTGTTTGCCATTGGAGAAATAGCCCAATCGTGGATACCCATATCAAAATCAAATGTTGGGTTTTTTGGGTGGGTTGTTGGATCAAAAACGCCATCCAGTGTAGCATTTCCCTCAAACATTTCAATGCCAACCCCTTCAAATAGTACCTGACCATTTTCAATAACAATGGCTCCATTTAAATTTTGAATATCCATACTATCGTATGCAATTTTCTTCATACTAGAGTTCAATTTAAAGTAAACATTCGTAGGTATTTCATAAGTTTCTGTACTGGAAGAGTCCATAGCAACACTTTCTTCCGCAGAATCAATAGATGTAGACGATTCTTTCTCTGAAATTTCTTCCCCTTCTTCCTCTTCTTCCTCTTCCATCCATTCGTCCGCATCAAAATAATTAGAGTTAAAATCTAACACCCCCGAAATTTTTTCTTCATGCATATACCAAGGAATAAAGTTTTCTAACCCTCCAGTAGCATGAATATCACTTTTCCCTACCCTTGCATCAAAGGCAGTTAAGTTTACCTTATTCATATCAAAAATCATGGCTACGTGTTCAATTTCCATCGGAATTCCTCCAGAACCGTCATCATACGCAATATTCCAAGCCTCAAACAAGCCGTTAGCTTCAACTTTATCATATTGTTCGGTATCTAAACTATTCATATCCAACTTATAATTCAAGTCTGTTTTAAGCTTACCCTTATATTCTTCCCCGTCTTCTACAGGCATCATTGTAGGAATTGTAGCCAAATCAAAATCCATTTTAAAATTCCCGGTAATGGTTGGGTTAGTAATAGTTTTTTTCACCATCAACGACATATCAAAATAATTATCGGCTAATTCTAAATGTGCGTTTCTTAGATCAACAATCATTCTACTCATATCACCAGCAGGCGAGTTTACATGAAGGTCAATTCCAATATTTTTAGCGGTTGCTGGTAAGTCTGGATATTGCACCTGTCCATTTTTTACATCTAAGTCAATTTTAAAACCGGGCATTAACTCTTCATAATATATGCCTTTAAAACTAGCAGCTAAAGACATGCTTCCGGCCACTTTAACATCCTCATAGCCTTCAATATAGGCATTAGGTATCAAAGAAAATAATTCTTTGAAAGAGTTGTTTTTTGTGCTCATTTTTAAATCCATATCAATAGAATCGTTTGGCATGGCAAGCCATCCATCCATATTTAAAATAAGTGCGTTTAGCTGAACAAAAGTGGTATCAAATTGAAATCGCATAGCGTCCATATCCATAGCCATATTTATTTCAGAATTTAATTTTGCACGCTTTAAAAGCTCATCACCTTCCAATTTAAAGCTCATGGCCTCAATTTGGGTAGAAGTTTCAAGAATGAATTGAGATAATGTAAAATCACCTTTACCCTCATGATTCAATTTTTCAATTTCAAAAAGCATATCTCCCAGTTGATCATCATAAATCAAATTAAAATCATGAATGAAGTACCGTTTTAGCTTCATTTGAAAATCGGAAGCCCCTTCTTCTATTGGTTCTTCCATTTCTGGATCTGATTCTATGTTTGAAACCGCGTTGGTATCCTCCGGAAAAGTAATATCATAGTTGGCCTTTCCGTTTTTTAATACTTGCACGTGAACATCCACTCCTGACATTCCAACTTCATTAATTTCCACATCACCATTATACAGTTTCATAACATCTAAGGTAGTTGTAATACTAGATGCCTGAAATAAAGTTACCGATTCAAAATCATCCTTACCTAAAATTGCTAAATCAGAAATTTCAACAGTCAACTTTGGGAAGTTAGGTATTAAGCTAAGGTCAAAATCTCCCATAGACACCTCGGCATTTATAGTTTTATTAGCTTCATCTATGGCCAATTCTTGCAATTCAGTTTTAAACATCATTGGAATGGCTACAATAACGCTTATTATTAAAAGCATTACAACACCTAGGATAACGAGAAATTTTTTCATATTGCGCAAAAGAGGTTTATTCTCTCAAAATTAATGTACTTTTTGATATAATAAACTTATTTGGAAGGAATGCTAGAATTCAATGCTAAAACCTATTTTTGAAAGCCTTCTAGCCATCATATGTTTAAAAGATAATAATCTATAAATGTAATAGTTAGAGACATTTTAAACGGATTCAAACTAATAGAGAAATGAAAATATTAATTTTTGGAGCCTCCGGTTTAGTTGGAGGAAATATGTTAAAATATTTCAAAACTAAAAATGATGTAACAGTTGTGGGAACCCACTTTTCTTTCGCCACCGAAAACACGGTACCATTTAATACCTTGGAGTTAGATTTAGAAACAAATTTTGATGTTGACCATTTTAACCCTGATGTAATTGTTAACTGCGGAGCCCTTACTTGGGTAGATTATTGTGAAGAAAATGTAAATGAAAGCTACCAGAAAACGGTGGTATCTACCATAAACACTTTAAAAATTGCTCAGAAACATAATGCTAAATATTTATACATAGGTACCGATTATGTTTTTGATGGAGAAAATGGACCCTATACGGAAACGGCTGAAGTAAAGCCCTTAAATGTTTATGCACAACATAAATTGGAGGCTGAAAATTTAGTGTTAAATACCAATAAGGATGCTTTATCGTTAAGAATTACCAACGTTTATGGAAATGAGTTAAGAGATAAAAACTTTGTTTCTAGGCTTTACAACAATGCAAAATCTGGCGAGGCGCATCATTTAAAACTACCCTACGATCAATATGCTACACCGGTAAACGCAATGGATATTGCAAAAGCGGCCTATTTATTATTAAAGGATGAAAAGTCAGGTATTTATAACATTGCGTCTACCGATTTTGTGAATAGAGTACAATTGGCGCAAATGGTATTAAATGCCGTAGAAAATCATCAAATTACTATTGAACCTATTAGTACTAAGAAATTAAATCCACCGGCAAAGAGGCCATTAGTAGGAGGGTTAATTACTGCCAAATTTTTGGCTGAATATACCGATTTCCAGTTTAGCACTGTAAATGATTTTTTGAACCAAAAAAAAGGCAATTAAGACGAAAAACAACAATAAATTGTCCTAATAAACAATTTATTCGGCAAAACAGAGTGATTAAGGGTTAATCCTGTTTCAAAAACTTTGTTACCTTTAAGCCCAAATTTTACATTAATCAGGTCTGTTGTTTAGACCACAAAAAATATTTGAAATATGGGAAAAGGTGATAAAAAATCGGCTAAAGGAAAACGAATTATAGGTTCTTCTGGTGTATCGAGACAAAAAAAGAAAAACACTTATGTAGCGCCTGCTGCTCCCGTAAAAAAAGCAACTCCTAAAAAAGCTGCCGAAGCAAAACCAAAAAAAGCAGCCGCAAAGAAACCAGCGGCTAAAAAAGCAGCTCCCAAAAAAGCAGCCGCCAAAAAACCAGCGGCTAAAAAGGAATAATTTAAAAAAAGAATTATTGGAGAGTGAAATCGGTTGGTTTCACTCTTTTTTTTGCTCTAAACAATTCTAAAGCTTCTAACGAAATTGTAGTTTTTAAAGAGATGTTAAGTTGCTTTAGCAAAGTCATACTTTCATTTAATACAGGTTTATCCTCTATTCCTTGATCTCTTAACCAATGAAAGAACTTCATTACCATAAAGGCATTAAACCATCTATAAAACCGCTTTCTAAAACTCTCTAAATCGGTGGTATACTCTCTTATCTCAGCAATAATTTCTTGCCATCTCACAGACTCTAAAAATTGGAACGTTAAATCGTCTGCAAACTGTACATCTTCTTTGTACAATTCATCCACTTGAATCAATAAATTCTGAAGTCTCTTAAAACTTGAAAATGGAGTGGTCAAGAATATATTATTCTGTTTATTGGTCATTTCGCTCATGGCTCTTCCAGTACCAAATGGAACTCTGAAAGATTCACGAGAAGAAGGATAAACGGTGGCTTCTGTAATTGCCGTAACCTCACCAGCCATCATTAGTTTAAGCATAAACCAAAAGTCTTCACCAGCTTTTCTTCTATTCATTCCCCCTTGTGCAATGTAGTGTTTACAGGTAACGGCCATAGATGAGCCCACTGTAAATTCAGCATGTGGATGATTTGCAAAAGCCATTGCCGCTTGGTAATACCTTAAATGCAATTCATACTGAATGATACCTTCATTTAAAAATGTGTTTAATCCGTTTACTGGATGCTCAAAGTTTATCGAGCATCCCATAGATTTGGGGTGATCTATAAAATGAGATTCTATTTGGGTAAGATAATTTGGGGAGCAAGTGGCATCTGCGTCAAAACATGCAATAATTGTGTTTTCAAATTTTGAATTTTGTAGCCTTCTTGCAGCCTCATCCATAGCAACTTTTCTAGCTAAACCAGCTCCAGCATGCTTTTTAGGCAATTCAATTGGATCAGAAATTAGAAATCGAAGATTTTTTTTGCTATTCGTTACCGCCCATTTTTTAGCTTCATTTGAACTAAATTCATTAAGTTGTTTTAGCTCCTTATCTGCATTTATTGGATGATTAATTAAAGCAATTATCTCTACGCTACAGTTCGGAATATTACAAGCTAATAAACTCTGTAAAGAGGCTATTAGATCCTTTTCTGCATAAGCAGGAATAGCAACCACAATTCCAACATTTGAATCCAATTCATTCGTAAAAATTGGAGGCATGAAGGTTTGTCGGGCCAAATATTTTTCCAAATTATTCATTACGGAGCTACACGAAACTTATTCCAATTTCCATTCTCTTTCTCAAAAATGATTCTATCGTGCAATCTAGCAGGTCTTCCTTGCCAAAACTCAAAATATGTAGCTTCAATAAAGTAACCTCCCCAATGTGGTGGTCTTGGAACCTCTACCCCTTCAAATTTTTGCTTAAATTGAATCACTAAGTTTTCTAACTCCTTTCTATCCATCACCTTTTGACTTTGCGATGAAGCCCAAGCACCAATTTGACTATCTCTAGGTCTGGCTTTAAAATAAGCATCACTTTCTTTCTCTGGTAATTTAGAAACCATTCCTTCCATACGGATTTGACGCTCCATTTCGCTCCAAAATACGTTTACCGAAATATTAGGATTTGCTATTAAATCATGCCCTTTACGACTGTCATAATTGGTATAAAACTTAAATCCTGTTTCTGTAATTCCTCTATTATATACCACTCTTGATGAAGGTTTCCCTTCTTTAGAAACGGTAGAAATAACCATGGCTTTTGGATCTAATATTTGAGAACCCACCGCTTCCTCTAGCCATTTTGCATACAACTCAATTGGACTATCTCCTGCAGCATCTTCATTTAAAGCTTGTGAGGTAAACTCATGCCTAATTTTATTCAAATAATTAGAAACTTCTTCAATCATTGCTCGTTTTTTTTAAACTTCGTTGATGGTATAAATAGGCGGGAATTAGTATTAAGGTTAAAACCGGATGAATCAATATACGCCTAACATAAAAAAGATATTGATAATATTCTGAATTTCCATTAACCGTTAACGCTAATAAAATAGGAGTAAAAATGATAAACGTTAAGCCTAATATAACAGCGGTTAGCTTTAATAGACCTACATTATCAAATACACTTTTAACGATAACTAAGGTTAATGCTGAATTAATTATAAATCGAATAAACAAAGAGAACGTGAATTTCCAATAAACTATTGGAGGCAAATCATTTAACTGATAATCACCATGATGAAAAAACTCAATCAATGGATCGTAAAATATATTAGAACCAACAATTCTTACAGCTACTAACCCGAATACGGCCAAAATGGTTATTAAACTGCTTTTATTCATTTTCTCTTTTTTTAGTGAAGTACTTTACCCATACTACCCACAAAATAAAAGTGGTTCCATAAATAACACCAGGAAAAACATAGTCATGCGCTAAATTGGTCCAACTAGGAAAATATAAAATGATCATCCCAATTAAATAAATCCTAACCAAGTTAGCTAAATAAAGAATGAGAATACCGGATGGGACAAACCAAAAATATGTTTTTAATTTTCCTTGAAATGCGACTAAAAATGCCACAAATAAAATCATAACGCTGATGGCATTACAGCCTTCTATTAACACCATTAAAGTCACACCAAAATACTGGATTTCGGCCATTGGGTTTACCGTAGAATAAACGCAAGAAATTTCTGGCAATGTTACAGAAAGCATAGTTGCTACCTGCTCTGTTACCATTCTGGTCACATTATCTACCTCGGTGACGTATTGACTTAAGTAGGAATTATATAAAAATACGCCAATAATATATGCTCCGAAAAAACGAAGCAAAAACATCCACACAGATTTATATTTCTTAAATATTTCCACCTTCGCAAAGGTATGGAACAATGCGAAAAACAACTAATATACTATCAATTTTAGCCTTTTGATTATGTCGTTCTCTAATCCTATTTTAACAAAATATAAACCAGTTGGCCATTCGGAAATGTTTATTTGAGAAGAGTAACCCACTGGGCTATTTTTTTGATAAACTAATTGACCTTTAGTATCATAAATACAAATCTGGTTTATGGTCTCTGAGTTTTCGGATATTAGCTTAATATTAACTATTGAATTGGCTGGGTTTGGAAACATGGAAAACCTAATTTGATTATTCTCTACTTCAATTGATGAGTTAATAATATTTTGGTTTTCAAATGCCCCAATGTCAACTTTTGAACCAATCACTCTATTCATCCCTAAAGCATCTTTTTTTGGTATGACAACTCCATTTGTGTCTGATGTTCCGGAATTAATACAAGGCGACCAATCTTCTAATTCCCAATTTGCGGAACTACCATTAAATTGAGGACCTACACCTAAGGTTGGGTTAATGAATTCAGGATTAGAAAAAATTGAACTATCTCCAACAGGTCCATATTCTACACAATTATTTCGGATTATATTACCTGAGCCTGTATGTAAATTATAAATCTGATCATTATTTGCCCCTAAATTGTTTTCGTTGCCCCAAATGATATTGTTAAATAATTTAACCTTTCTTGAAGTATTGCTAATTGCCCCTTTGAAACAAATATTATTTGCAATAGTATTATTAAACACCTTGCTTTCAGAAAGTGTATGTCCTATAAAAATTCCAGCCCCACTGTTGTTACAAATTACATTATTATAAATCTTAGCTTTTCTGTTACTTGAATAGATTATTCCGTTTACACCAACATTATTGTAACAGTAATTATTAAAAATATCCGGACTATGTACATTATCTGCACAATAAATGGCTGTGCCGCTTCCTCCCTGATTTATCATTTGAGAGTTCACTACATAATATTTTGCTTTGTTAAATTTAAAGGTATTGTTAGAAATAATCACCAATGAACAACCTTCCTCTATATTAATCCCTCCTCCAGTATAAAAGGAATTGTTTCTCAAAAAGTTACAACTATCTATTACAACCTCATTGTTATTTTGACAATAGATTGCTCCTCCTTTGGCACCCTTTGCCCCAATAGTGTGGCATATTGCTCTATTATTGATAAACAAACAATGAGAGAAACTTAATTTATGGTAATTCATGGAGTGAACCGCTCCGCCACTATTATTACCACCGTAAAGCCCATATTTTTTTCCAAATTCAAATTTGCAATACTTAAATTCAGAAGAACTTTGTTGGCCCTGAACTCCAATAAAAAAAATCCCATTCCAACCTCCCGAAGTAGATAAAGAATCAGACCAAAATCTATTTGTATCATTTACCGAAAAAACAATAGAGTCAACACTATTTCCAATTGCTACAATTTTTCCCATTACTTCAATTTTATAATAGCCTTGAGCCTCTACAAATGTTCCGGGCTTAATTGTAAGGGTCACATTTGTATCAACCAACACATCACTAACAATTTTTACGGTATCAAAATTCCATATAGTATTTGAAGTAATTGCACCACCAACGTTTATGGTTTGACTAAATGAACTTTGATTAAAGAATAAAATTGTGATTATTGTAAATAGTAATGATTTACTGATTTGGTTAAACCTCTGGTTAAATTCTGAGTACATAAGGATATATAAAAGGTATTATAAAATAGAATGATGTACTAACTCGTTTTTTTTACAATTATTATTCTTCATTAAATTTTACTGATTATTATTTTATACATATGGCTGATTTTTCTCCCGATAAGTAGAAAAAAATACACGACATAAAAAAGGTTACTTCTAGAAAGAAATAACCTTTTAGTATTTTTATTTTTCACTAC
>JBMYWA010000042.1:0-20407 GCA_049606935.1 Salibacteraceae bacterium | reverse complement strand
AATAGCCAAATTAAAGGGTACACCAACATTGACGCTCTGACACTTTATGTTACAGCTACATGTGAATTTAGTAGGTTTGATGATCCAGATAGAACTTCTGCGGGAGAGTTTACCATTTTAAACCCATCAGGCAGCGCCTTAGCTTTACTTACAACCACAAGACTCGTATATGCAAGTGAAAACTTCAAACTTACTACACGTTTCTTTTCGAATGTTTTTGAAAAAATTGACGGAAAAAGACCTACACTTGGAGATTTAACACGGTTATCTAAAGTAGGAGGCTCTTCCATTAACACCAGGAATTTCTCGTTATTGGGTGATCCAGCTGCCACACTGGCGTACCCAAAATATTCCATAAAAACTACCTCGGCACCAGACACGTTAAAATCCTTACAAGAAATAACTATCAATGGCCAAATTACGGATGAATTTGGGCAAAAAATATCAAACTTCAATGGCACAATATACCCAACAATATATGCGCAGAAAAGAGATCAAAATACGCTAAACAATGACGGTCACGGGGTTTTCAGTTTTAAAACCCAAGAAAACGCATTGTTCAATGGTAAGGCCTCCGTTTCAAATGGTGATTTTTCATTTTCCTTTATTGTTCCAAAGGATATCAACTTCAAGTATGGAAATGGAAAAATTAGCTACTATGCCGAAAATGGATCTATTGATGCCCTTGGTTCTGATGGTAAAATAATAATTGGAGGATTAGATGGTGATCCAAATTCTGACCAGATTGGCCCAGAAATTAGTTTATGGATGAATGATGAATCATTTATTACTGGAGGTTTAACAGATGAAAACCCTAAAATTTTGGCAAAAGTTTTTGACGAAAGCGGAATAAACACAGTAGGTAATGGGATAGGCCATGATATAACAGCAGTTATTGATGAAAATACAGCCAATTCCATAACATTAAACGAATACTATGAATCAGATTTAGATTCCTATAAAAAAGGTATCATCTCTTATAATCTATCTAACCTTGCAGAAGGGAAACACACGCTACGTTTAAAAGTGTGGGATGTATTTAACAATTCTAGCGAAGCTTACACAGAGTTTGTGGTTAGCAATTCATCCAGTTTTGACATAACTCATGTATTAAACTATCCAAATCCATTCACAACTAATACTGACTTTTACTTTGACCATAATGCAATAGATCAACAGTTAACGGTAAGAATACAAATTTTTACTATAAGCGGAAAACTAGTAAAGACTATAGATCACATAGAGGCCCCAAATGGTTATCGAGCAGGCCCTATTAATTGGGATGGTCGGGATGAATTTGGAGATCGAATTGGCAAAGGCACCTACGTTTATAAAATAAAAGTCACCAATAGCTTTGACCAAACAGTAGAGAAATTTGAAAAAATTGTTATTCTATAAATCCATTAACTTTTAAAGTTGTTTATCGCTATATTTGCGGGTTATATTTCTATATTAAAATGAGAATCATCAATTCATATAAAATACTTTGCGTCTCCATTCTAGTGGTGGCTTCAACGTCTACTTTTGCTCAAGACAGGCAAAATCCAATTACAACGGCTGTGCCGTTTTTGACCATTACCCCTGATGCACGTCACGGAGCAATGGGCGGAGCAGGAGCTGCAACAAGTCCTGACGTTTATGCCAACTTTCATAATGCAGCAAAACTTGCTTTTATGGAGGATGACGCTGCTTTGGGTTTATCTTATACTCCATGGTTATCACAATTAGTACCAGGTATTAGCCTATCCTATTTGGCGGGTATGAAAAGAATCGACAAAATGTCTGCTATTGGAGGCTCCTTGCGTTATTTCACATTAGGAGATATTCAATTTACCGATGAAAGTGGAAACCCAACCATTTCTCATAACCCTAACGAATTCGCCTTAGATGCTGCGTATTCTAGAAAACTAGCCGATCGTTTTTCCATGAGTATATCCTTGCGTTTTGTGTACTCCAATTTAACCGGGGGGCAAAGTGTAAATGGTGCAGACACCAAAGCTGGATTAGCTGCAGCTTCGGACATATTTACCTACTATCAAAATGATGACATTAGAGTAGGCGACAAAAACGCCACCCTAACATTTGGTGCTGGAATTGCCAATATAGGGAATAAAATGACATATTCTGATTTAAACCAAGAAGATTTTCTTCCCATGAATTTTAAATTTGGAAGTGGATTAACCATCCATTTAGATGAGTACAATGATTTTGCCATTGTATTTGATGTAAACAAATTACTTGTTCCCACACCTCCTATTTATGACGGAAACGATCTAATTGCAGGAAGAGACCCAAATAGAGGAATAGCTAATTCAATTTTCACAAGTTGGTTTGATGCCCCTGGAGATCCCTTAAAGGATAACACAGGATCTTACATTCTAAACGATGAAGGTATGGCTGAAATAGAAAAAGGTACTGTTACTCGAGAAGAGTTAAGAGAACTTTATTTTAGCTTTGGATTAGAATATTGGTATAATAAAGTTTTTGCCGCAAGAATGGGTTATTTTACAGAGCATTCCACTAAAGGAAATAGAAAATATTTAAGTTTTGGTGTTGGTTTAAAACACAACGTTTTTGCAATTGATTTGTCATATCTAGTACCATTCTATGTAAGTACTCAAAATGTTGCCGGGGTTTCTCCATTGGCAAATACGCTACAATTTACAATGTCGTTTATTTTCGACAAAAGCAAATCAAAGGGTTCAAGCACAACAGGTTCGGATAATTTCTAGCATTTGAAAAAGACCATCTCGCATACCAGTAGTATTACTTCTTACAATTCGGCAGAAGAGCTACCTGATAGTTTAAAAAAGTTGCTTTCAAAAGCAAAAAACAACCTTGGGTCGTCCTACTCTCCTTACTCAGGATTTCAAGTTTCGGCTGCTATTGAACTCATAAACGGAACCATCGTTTTGGGTAGCAATCAAGAAAACATTGCTTACCCTTCGGGCTTGTGTGCAGAAAGAGTAGCCATTTTTTCAGCAGGTACAAATTACCCAAAAGAAACAATTAAAACCATTGCAATCACTGCCAGCAGTATCAATGGTGAAGTTAATGATCCAGTTACACCATGCGGAGCATGTCGTCAAGTAATGATTGAAATAGAACACGCCCAAAACAAGGAGGTTACCGTTATTATGAGCGGCATTAATGGCGAAGTTTGGGTGGCAAATTCTGTAAAAGATCTTATTCCTTTTTACTTCACATCAGATAAGGTAAATAAGATATAGATAGTTATTATTAAACTATTCTATTTTTATCTATTTCCTGCATCAAAACTATAATTCTTAATCGCGGTTTTATATTAAATTTGCCGACCGTAATATTTAATGTATTAGAATGGCAGCAAAAAAATCAACCAAACTAGCTTTTAGCAAAGAGCAATACCTGAAGTGGTATGAAGACATGCTACTTATGCGTAAGATCGAGGAAAAAACTGGTCAACTTTATATTCAACAAAAATTTGGTGGTTTTTGTCACCTATACATCGGACAAGAAGCTGTTGTGGCTGGAACTGTGTCTGCAACCCGTAAAGGTGACAAACACATTACGGCATATAGAGATCATGCTCACCCAATTGGCTTAGGAGTACATCCTAAATACATGATGGCTGAATTGTACGGGAAAAGTACGGGAATGTCAAAGGGAAAAGGTGGATCTATGCACATGTTTCATAAAGAAACAGGCTTAATGGGCGGCCATGGTATTGTGGGTGCTCAAATTGCAATGGGTGCTGGTATTGCATTCGCAGAGCAGTATAAAGAAACTGGAAATATTTGTGTTACCTCTATGGGTGATGGAGCTATTCGTCAAGGAATATTACATGAAACCTTTAATATGGCCATGAATTGGAAAATTCCAGTGGTATTTGTTATAGAAAATAACAATTACGCCATGGGTACTTCTGTGGATAGAACAACAAATGTAAAAGACCTTTCAGAAATAGGGAAATCTTACAACATGCCTTCTAGATCGGTTGACGGAATGCAGGTAACAGCAGTTCATGAAGCTATGGCCTGGGCGGCAGACCATGCAAGATCTGGAAAAGGCCCTGTTTTATTGGACATCAAAACATATAGATACAAAGGTCATTCAATGAGTGACCCTCAAAAATATCGTACCAAAGAAGAGGTGGAAAAATACAAGTCGCAAGACCCCATCAATTTTGTAAAAGACATTTTAGTTAAGAACAAGTTTATTAATGAAGAAGGTCTAAAGGAAATTTTAGATAGAGTTAAAGCTACGGTTGAAGAATCAGTGAAATTTGCTGAAGAATCTCCTTCTCCTGATGCTTCTGAATTATACAAAGACATTTACGTTGAAGATGATTATCCATACATCATGGATAACAAGTTTTAATATTAGATATTATGGCGGAAATTATTAGAATGCCTAAGCTAAGCGACACCATGACTGAAGGTGTTGTAGCTGAATGGCATAAAAAAGTAGGCGATTCAATTGAGTCGGGAGAACTAATTGCAGATATTGAAACGGATAAAGCCACTATGGAATTTGAATCATTCCAAGATGGTGTTTTACTTTATATTGGAATTGAAAAAGGACAAACAGCACCTGTTGATTCCATCTTAGCAATTTTAGGAGATCAAGGAGAAGAGTTTCAATCATTAATTGATAACGATACACCTCCAGCAACTGATGAAGAAAAGGCACCTGAAGTAGCTCAAGTTGAAGCACCACCTGTCGTTTCAAATAAATCCAATACTGTCGAAACCTCATCAAACCCAGAACCTATTGTAAACGATGGTAACTTCAAAGTTTCTCCTTTGGCAAAAAGATTGGCTAACGAAAGAGGGATTGATTTGGCCACTGTGAATGGAACAGGTGACAATGGACGTATTGTAAAGGCTGATATTGACAATTATCGTGCTCCGGCCGCTAATTCTTATAAAGGCGAAGCTTCTATTCCTGTTGGACAAGAATCTTTTTCTGAAGTTCCTGTTTCTCAAATGAGAAAAACAATTGCACGTAGACTAGCTGAAAGCAAATTCACAGCACCTCACTTCTACCTTTCGATGGAAATTGATATGGAAAATGTTATGGCCGCTAGAAAAGCCGTTAATGCTTCTCAGGATGTAAGGGTTTCATATAATGATTTTGTTGTTAAAGCTACCGCGATTGCGCTAAAAAAACATCCATTAATAAATGCCTCTTGGCTAGATAGCAAAATAAGATACAACGACCACGTAAATATTGGTGTTGCCGTTGCTGTGGAAGATGGCCTTCTAGTACCAGTTGTGCGTTTTGCAGATACAAAAACGCTTCCTCAAATTTCTATGGAAGTTAAAGAATTAGCAGGAAAAGCTAGAGACAAAAAGCTTCAACCTCAAGAATGGGAAGGTAATACATTCTCTATTTCTAATTTAGGAATGTATGGTATTGAATCTTTCACTGCGATCATAAACCCACCAGATGCTGCAATTATGGCTATTGGAGGTATTATTGAAAAACCAGTAGTAAAAAATGGACAAATTGTACCTGGTCACACCATGAAAGTAACTCTTTCATGCGACCATAGAGTGATTGATGGAGCGCTAGGATCTGAGTTCTTAAATACCTTCAAAAGTATGCTAGAACAACCAGTTCTAATGTTGGCCTAATTTAAAATAAATCGTAATGAAAAAGCTGTTCGTTTTGAACAGCTTTTTTTTTGCTCAAAATAATTGTAGATTTAAATCATGAAATCAATCGTTTTCTTACTTTTTTGCTTTACAATAACCAGCACCTCCTATTCTCAATACACCACATTATCATTGGCGTCTTGCCCTGAGAAAATTTCTAATAATTCCGTATGCGGAGCAATAATAAACGGCAATAAATTCATCTATTCATTTGGAGGTATTGACACTACAAAATCCCATTCAGGGATTCACAATAGGTGCTATAAGTATTCCGTTACTGATGATGCATGGCAACGTCTTCCAGATTTACCTATTTCGCCTACTAGAATAGCATCTGGAGCAAGTGTTATTAATAATGTGGCCTACATTATAGGTGGATACCACGTTTTTGCAAATGGAAACGAACAGTCATCCAATTTGGTTCATCGATTAAATTTGGAAGCCGATACTTTTCTCACAAACGGAATGCCTCTTCCTGTGGCTACAGATGATCACGTTCAGGCTGTATATAAAGACAGTTTAATTTATGTAATTACAGGTTGGAGCCAGAATACAAACATTAATAACACCCAAATTTATGATCCGCAATTAGATTCTTGGTTGGTAGGTACACCTGTTCCAAACAACCACTCCTTTAAATCTTTTGGTTCCTCTGGCGCCATTATCGGTGACACCTTATACTACTTAGGAGGAGCAAGAATGGGGTTGAATTTTCCTATTACCCACTTGTTAAGGAAAGGATATATAAACCCAAGTAACCCTATAGATATCATTTGGAGTGTAGATACTTTAAATGCAGATTTAATTGGTTACAGAATGGCTGCTTCAACGCTAAACAATAAAATAATATGGTTTGGAGGTTCTAATAAAACATATAATTATAATGGGATTGCTTACCAGGGAAATACTCCTGTAAATCCCAATAATAGAATTCTAATATTTGACCCCGCTTTAAACTCATGGGATACCACTTTTTACCCTGAAATAAATATGGATTTTAGGGGAGTTGCCTCTTTTGACTGTGATTACTATTTAATTGGAGGAATGGAGTCTAACCAAAAAGTAAGTAATAGGTGCCTAAAAGTTTCATGTAATCCCAATACCGTAAAAGAACATATTAATGCTGAAATTGGAATTTTTCCAAATCCCAATTCGGGTAGCTTCATTATTAAATGCAGCAATTATTCTCCCTCTTTAAAAGCCAATTTGTACTCCAGTACTGGATTACATTTAATGTCAATCAGGCTTAATAATGAAATAACCAAAGTTGAAACTATGAGACTTAATCCAGGTATCTATTATCTTTGGGTGGAGTCTTCAACAAGAATAAAAGTTGAAAAAATTATTATTCAATAAAAAAGCCGATTATTTCTAATCGGCTTTTTCAAATCTAATTCTCTCAATTAATAAACATCAATTGAATATGGTAGGCGAGCCTGTACCCCTTTCATATTTTCTACCTCATTAAAAATACGCAGGTATTTATAATTAGCCCCTAACGTTTCTTTCATTAAATTAGATGAAATAGACACTCCAAAATTCGAAAACATTTGCTCAAATGGATCCTTCAATTTAGGTAATTCATAAACCCTATAGCTGTCTAATCCCGCTTCCTTAACTGCATATGCAATCGCATCGTTTAAATCACCAATTTCATCAACCAATCCTATACCTAAAGCATCTTCCCCGGTCCAAACTCTACCTTTTGCAACTTCTTTGACCTGATCAACAGTTAAGCCTCTTCCAGCAGCAACTTTAGTAACAAAATCTTCGTAAATATCAATTATGGCATCGTTAACCACTTCATATTCTTTTGCATCTAATTTATTAATACCATTTGGAAAGGTTGAATGGGAATTGGTTTGTTCACTGTAAAAAGAAATTCCGAGTTTATTTTTAAAAAACTTTTCGGTAACAGGCATTAGTCCAAAAACACCAATAGAACCAGTAATAGTAGTTTCATTAGCGTAAATTTTATCTGCATTACTAGAGATATAATACCCCCCAGAAGCAGCTAAATCTCCCATAGATACAATAAATGGTTTTTCAGCTTTAGCTAAAATGGTTTCTCTCCACATAACATCCGATGCTAAAGCGCTGCCACCTGGCGAGTTTACCCTTAAAACAATAGCCTTTACATTGGTATCTTGCCTTGCCTTCTTAATGGCGGCAGCAATGTCATCCGACCCCATAACGCCATCAGAACCCTTTCCTGATCTAATTTCACCGTTAGCATAAATTACAGCAACCTTTTTAGTATTTATTCGTGTAGAACCTTCCTTTCGAGTAGAAACCTTTTTACTTTTATACTTAGAAAATGCCACCAATTGCATTTCCTTTTCCTCCTCTATTCCAATTCTGCTCATTATTTTTTTTAATACCTCATCTCTATAAAGCAGATCATCCACTAAGCCTAATTTTACGGCTTGCTCCGCACTGTTTACGGATAAATTATCGGCATAATTATTTAAATCAATGACGGAGACTCCGCGTTCATCAGAAATTCCTTGCAACCAATGTTCCCAAATAGAGCTTAAATAAGCTTTAATTTGAATTCTGTTGGCTTCGCTCATTTCATCGGCCGTAAGTGGCTCAACAGCACTTTTATAGATATTTCCAGGACCTTTAATGGCTTGCATTTCTATATCCATCTTTTCAAGTAGACCCTTCATATACATAATGTTTGTTGCAAGCCCTTTAAAAAAGATATTTCCTTCTGGGTACATATATATTTTATCTGCCACAGAATTTAGATAATACGCTCCTTGCGAGTATCCCTCACTATAAGAAACAATCCATTTACCAGATTCTTTAAATTTCAACAAAGCGTTTCTTACTTCTTCCATTTTAGACAATCCTCCAGGAAACCCATCTACTTCCATAAAAATACCTTCAATATTTTTATCCGTAGCCGCGTAATTAATAGACTCCACAATATCGCGTAAACTTGTTTTATAAGAACCTGCAAATGGACCAAGATCTAACCCATCAAATGGATCTTCAGCTGCGCGTTCGTCAATTTCTTGATTAAACTTTATATGATATACAGAATTTGTTTTAACCGCTACCTCCTTTTTACCTATTGTAAATTCATTTTTAGCGCTATCTATTAAGTTGGCAACACCAACAAAGAACATTATCATCAAAACACCACCCGCGATTACAAACCCCAGCATGGATGCAAATACATATTTAAAAAATTTTCTCATAGGACATTTTATTTCCTTCAAAAGTAGAAGTAATAAATGGTTCAAAAAGTAACAAATACACTAAAGGCATGTTTTTATGTTTAACGGAAGATAAACACCTACCAAATGTGCATAACTTAAATAAAATTCAACCAATTTAACCTCCACTCAATGTGCAATCCATTTTTTTGAGAATTAAATTTGTGAAGTGAAAAAAATGACAAATAACATATACTTATTGTTAGGTGGAAATCTTGGAGATGTACAAAGTATTTTTTCACAATGCAAGATGCTTATTGAAAAAGAGATTGGTTCTATTTTACATTCAAGTAAATTGTACCAAAGTGAACCTTGGGGGTTTAAATCCTCCAATCTATTTCTTAATCAGGTTTTACATGTATCCACCAGCAAAACTGCATTTGAAACATTAGCTATTACTCAAAATATTGAATTAAAACTAGGCAGAACAAGAAACCCTAATGCTAGTGGGTTTCAATCAAGGGTAATTGATATTGATTTACTCTATGTAAATAATGAAGTTATAGAAACAGAGGTATTAAAAATTCCTCATTACGCCCTACATGAAAGAATGTTCACTTTAAAACCATTAGCAGAAATAGCACCTAATTTTGAACATCCAATTTACAAAGAATCCAATACAGCTTTACTTGAAAAATGTCAAGATAAAAGTGAGGTTACATCCATATGAATACAAAATACATTTGCATAGAAGGCAACTTAGGAGCCGGTAAAACCACCCTGGCTAAAAAATTGGCCAAAACACTGGATGTCACTCTAGTTTTGGAAACTTTTCTAAATAATCCTTTCCTTAAAGGATTATATAACGACATTGAAGCAAACAAATTTCCAGCAGAAACCTTCTTTTTGATGGAAAGAATGGAGCAATTATCGCCAAAACTCTTTGAATCAAACGAATTAATTATTTCGGATTACTACATTCAAAAAACTAGTCTCTTTGCTCAAACAAACTTATCGGGAAAGGAATTGCAATTGTTTCAAAGAATATTCAATTCGATTAAGAGTCAAATACCATCTCCAAATGCTTTGATTTATATTGATCAAACTCCAGCAGAAGCTCTAAGCCACGTAGCCAGCAGGGGTAGAAAACTAGAAGCCCATATTTCGTTAGAATACTTAGCACATATTGATAATAAATATCAAAAAATGTTGAAATCTAAAGCTATAGATTTCCCTGTTTTTAGAGTTCAAGCTACGGCATTAAGGAAAAACTTTGATGACTCTGTAAATCAAATAATTGACTTTTTAATTAAAGAACGACTTTTACTAGCTAAGGATCAAGTAAAATTAACATTGTAATACTACTCAAACCATTTGCATATAAGGGATAATACTCTAGTTTTGCACTCGATAAAATATAACGATATAATTTTTATAAAATGAAACTATCAAATTTCAAAAACATTTCAGTTGCTTTGGTGGCACTAGTTACAATTGTAGCATGTAATCCATTGAACAAAATGGAAAAAAATGCGGAAACAGCTACTTATGAAGCAGCTCCAAACCCACTAGAAATGCACGGTGATTCAGTAACTGTTGTTATTTCCGGGAAAATTCCAACCAAATATTTAGCAAAAAAGGCGGCTATTCAAGTAACCCCAGTTTTTGAAGCTGATGGACAAGTGATTAAATCTTTAGATCCTTTTGTGCTTGTTGGTGAAGACTCTGATCAAGAAGGGAAGAAGATTAAATTTGAGGAAGGTGGTTCATTTTCTTTTGATTATACCTATGCCTATGATGACAAAATGGAAAGAGGTGTTTTAAAAGCGAACCTTACTGGATTATTTAAAACCAAAACTAAAGAGATTGGTTCTTTTGATATTGCAGAAGGAACCAACATCACCCCAAAGTTAGTTCAGTCTGACGAGAAACCAATCTTGGGTAAAGATGCTTTTCAAAGAATTGTTCCTTTTACGGAAACTGCTGAAATTCTTTACACAATCCAATCATCTTCTGTAAGAAGTTCAGAATTAAATAAAGATGAAGTGAAATCTTTGTTAGCAAACATTAAAACTAATTCTAAAGATACTTCAATTGTTTTTAAAGGATTATCTGTTGAGTCGTACGCGTCTCCAGATGGTGAATTAACAAAAAATGAAAGCTTAGCAGATAACAGAGCTAAATCTGCAAGTGCCGTTGTAAAGCGTCAATTAAATAGATACAAAGTTGAAGGTACAAAAGAAGATGCTTTTTATTCTTTAACTGGAAAAGGTGAAGACTGGGATGGTTTCAAACAAAAAATGCAAGCTTCGGATATTGAAGATAAACAGTTAATCATTCGTGTATTAGAAATGTATTCTGATCCAGCCAAAAGAGAAACAGAAATCAAAAACCTTTCTGAAACTTACGTTGAAGTTAAAGAAAAAGTATTGCCTCCATTAAGACGTTCTCAAATGGTTCTTTCCATGGAACGTGTAGGAAGATCTGATGAACAAATTGTAGCTCAATATGCTGCTGACGCTTCTGTTTTAACTGTGGAAGAAGTTTTATACGCTGCGACCTTAACAAATGATTTAAACGAGAAGCTTAGCATATATACTAAGGCTTCTGAGTTATTTGCTTCTGATTGGAGGACTTTCAACAATATGGGCTACATCCTATTATTACAAAACAAATTAGGTGATGCCGAAGCTAACTTTAATAAAGCAAAAGCTATTGAAGCAACTTCTGAAGTAATGAATAACATTGGTGTAATTGCCCATTTAAAAGGCGATAGAGTTGCTGCCAAAGCTGCCTATGCTAAAGCAAATGGAGCTGGTGACGAGGTAAATTACAACATGGGAATCCTTGACATTCAGTCTGGTGATTACTCTTCTGCAGTAAGTAACATGGGATCATTCAAAACATTAAACTTGGCTCTTGCTCAAATTTTAAATGGTGATGCTCAAGGAGCACTTGCAACAATCGATGCCAGTGAAGATGCTACATCTGCAGAAGCTTACTATTTAAAGGCCATTGTTGGAGCAAGAACTTCAAACAATGATTTAATGATGAAAAACTTAAAATTAGCGATCAATAAAGACAACTCTTTAAAAGCAAAAGCACTTAAAGATGTTGAGTTTATTAAAGCTGATTTATCTGGATTATAAAATAATTTAGCAACTTATGGAGAAGCCGAAGAACTTTGTTCTTCGGCTTTTTTTTATCCTTTAGTTAAAATACTACGATAATTCTCAAGGAGAAAAATTTGATTCACTATATTTGTGAGCTAAACATAGAAATCATGAAAAGATCATTATTATTTGCCGCAGGAATTGCTTTACTTTCTATCACTACATCATGTGATAAATGTGCAACGTGTACGTATAACGATCCTGAAAAAGGGCAACTAACAAATGAAGTATGTAGTAACGGACATTCCTACACAACTGCAATTGAAGTTCATGAAGATAACGGATGGAGTTGCGCTAACTAAATTCTCATTTTTACAGCCTCCCAAAGTACAATGCCGGCACTTACCGACACATTAAAAGAATGTTTAGTGCCAAATTGAGGAATCTCTAATACAAAATCAGACATAGAAATGACTTCTTGGTTAACACCAAACACTTCATTTCCAAAAACAAAAGCCAATTTATCTTGGCTTTTTGTATTTAAATCTTGAAGCAACACCGTATCTTCAGCCTGTTCAGCTGGTACTATCTGATACTCCAAACGCTTGCAATACCTCACAGCTTCCGTAACATCCTCGAAATAACTCCACTCAACCGACTCAGTAGCTCCTAACGCAGTTTTGTGAATTTCCTTATGCGGAGGACATGCCGTTAAGCCGCATAATAAAACCTTTTCAACCTTTAATGCATCACAACTTCGAAAAATTGAACCCACATTATGTAAACTACGAATATTATCTAGAATAACAATTATTGGAAACTTCTTCAATTTTTTAAATTCATCTTTCTCTAATCTTTTAAGTTCCTTAGTTTTTAACTTTCTGTTCATAACTATTCGCAATTCCGTAGCCTAGAAAAAGACCTATATTCTAGCATGTTTTTATTTTGAACCCTTATTCTTATCACAGAAGGGAACACATAATGGCTACAAAGAAAAAGAAAGATTCTGAGAAAGAGACTCCTTTAATGAGGCAATATAATAGCTTTAAATCAAAATATCCGGATGCCATACTGTTATTTCGAGTAGGCGATTTTTACGAAACTTTTGGTTCTGATGCTATTAAAGCTTCTAAAATTCTAGGAATTGTACTAACAAAAAGAAAAAATGGGGCAGCAGCAACAATTGAATTAGCTGGCTTTCCTCATCACTCTTTGGATACTTACCTACCCAAACTTGTACGAGCGGGCCAAAGAGTAGCTCTTTGTGATCAATTAGAAGATAGCAGCCTAAGCAAGGGAACCAAAAACATTGTTAAAAGAGGTATTACCGAACTAGTAACTCCTGGCGTCTCTACTCATGAGAACACCTTCGACCATAATAAAAACAACTACTTAGCCTCAGTTTTTCTTTCCAAAAAAGAAGCTGGCGTAGCATTCTTGGACATATCTACTGGAGAGTTTTTAACTACAGAAGGATCATTTGACTACATTGATAAGCTAATACAAAGTTTTGCCCCAACCGAGATACTTGTAGAACGACAAAAAAAAGAGTTATTTATTGACAACTTTGGTTCTGGTCATTACATCTATTATTTGGATGAATGGGTATTTACAAATGAATATTCCACAGAATCTTTACTAAAGCATTTTAAATCCAAAAATTTAAAGGGATTTGGAATCCATGAACTAAAACTGGGAATTGTAGCCGCTGGAGCTTGTCTTCACTACCTTAAAGATACACAACACCATAAAGTAGGTCATATTAACAATATTTCAAGAATTGAAAAAGAAAATCATGTGTGGTTGGATAGGTTTACGATTAGAAATCTAGAACTTTTCAATTCGCCAAACGAAAATGCAAAAACATTAATTGATATATTAGATAATGGATGTAGCCCTATGGGCTCGCGTCTTATGAAAAGATGGCTTGCTCTACCATTAAAACACGAAAAGCCTATTCTTGACCGACAATTAATAGTTAAACACTTTATTGAAAATCAAGATATTGCTAATAGTATTTTAGACTCTATTAAAGTTATTGGAGACCTTGAACGCCTCATATCTAAAGTTGCCTTACAGCGCATTAATCCGCGCGAGGTAGTATCCCTAAAAAAAAGCTTGATTGCTATTGAACCCATCATAGGTCTAGCTAAACATAATTCATGTACTCCATTAAAATCATTGGGTTCTCTATTAAACCCTTGCACGGATATCAGAGAAAAAATTGACCATGAATTAAACGATGAGGCACCTGTTTCCTTGAGCAAGGGACAAACAATAAAAGATGGAGTATCACAAGAATTAGACGAGTTAAGACTTCTTTTAAACAACTCAAAACAATACCTTAAAGAATTACAAGAGAGAGAAAGCAAAATAAGCGAAATACCTTCTCTTAAAATTGGTTTCAATAATGTTTTTGGTTATTACTTTGAGGTGAGAAACACCTATAAGGATAAAGTTCCAGCAGAATGGACAAGAAAACAAACCCTTGTCAATGCTGAACGATATATTACCGAGGAGTTGAAAGAATATGAGACAAAAATACTAGGCGCAGAAGACAAAATACTAAGTATTGAAACCAAAATATTTTCCAACCTATTATTAGAATTAATCAACTTCATTGAACCAATTCAAACTAATGCAAGAATTGTAGCAAAAATGGATTGTTTAATTGCTTTTTCGAAGTTATCACAAAAGCAAAACTATTGTCAACCAGAAATCAATGACTCCTTAGACTTAACAATAAAAAATGGTAGGCATCCAGTAATTGAACAGTTATTACCCGTAGGTGAAAAATATATACCAAACGATATCACCTTAGAAAATGACTCTCAACAATTAATTATGATAACGGGTCCCAACATGTCGGGTAAGTCAGCTCTTCTTCGTCAAACTGCTCTTATCGTTCTACTTGCTCAAATGGGCTGTTATGTACCTGCTGATAAAGCACAAATAGGATTAGTTGATAAGATCTTTACACGAGTTGGTGCCTCAGATAATATTTCAATGGGAGAATCTACTTTTATGGTAGAAATGAACGAAACTGCAAGTATACTAAACAATTTATCCGAAAGGAGTTTGATACTGCTGGATGAAATAGGAAGAGGAACTAGCACATACGATGGCGTTTCCATTGCATGGGCTATTGCTGAATTCATTCACAACTCCAAACAAAAGCCAAAAACACTTTTTGCCACACATTATCATGAGTTAAATGAAATGTCTAAAGCATTTCAAAGAATTAAAAACTATAATGTTTCCATTAAAGAAGTAAACAAAAAAATTGTTTTTATTAGAAAATTAGAAGAAGGGGGAAGTAATCACAGTTTTGGAATTCATGTTGCCCAAATGGCAGGCATGCCTTCAAAAGTAATTACTAAAGCCAATGAGGTCTTAAATAAACTCGAAAAAAGTCGTTCTGAAGATTCAAACTCAAATGTTATTAAAGAAGCTTCAGACGATCAGAATGTGCAATTAAGCTTCTTTCAATTGGATGACCCAGCCCTTATGGAACTGAAAACCATTATAATGGATACAAACATCAATACCCTTACTCCAATAGAGGCTTTAATGAAATTAAATGAAATCAAAAATAAACTGATAAAATCTTAATTTTTTCATGTAAAAAACTTTGTAAAACACATTTTAAATGTACTTTTGTTGCCCCAATACGAAAGACAAATTCTTTGAATAATTTGGGAAAAGAAAATTGAAATAAAAAATTGCGAAAGTAGCTCAGCTGGTAGAGCACGACCTTGCCAAGGTCGGGGTCGCGAGTTCGAATCTCGTCTTTCGCTCTGTCTCAATAACTAAGGTTATTGAATAATGCCCAGGTGGTGGAATTGGTAGACACGTTGGACTTAAAATCCAATGGACTTTGTGTCCGTGCGGGTTCAAGTCCCGCCCCGGGTACTAGGCCTCTAAAACGTAAGTTTTAGAGGCTTTTTTTATGCTTGAAATTTTACTTTTTATTTAAACATATTAACACTTAAGTTAAATAACTTCAGAAAAAACACCCTGTATTACTTGCAAAAAAAATTACTTTTACCGTTACAAACTAATACAATTGATTCTACGTTTACACAAGAACAAAAAGGAAACATTTAATGTCAAAACATTCCAGCCATAAAAGTTATTTTTTTACAGTCTTATTGCTGGGTGTAATACTTTTTGTATCCTCTTGTAGAAGACCTGTCTACTACTCATCCACTCGAGTATATAACGCAAGAGTTGAGCAGAATAAGAAGTTGAAAAAACGTGGTTACTCCAACCAACAGTATAAAAAGCCTAATTATAAGGCAAAAAAATGGAGTCAAAAGAATAGCTTCAGAAAGCGCCAACATAAAGGTAGTTCATCAAATAAAAAGGGCAGAAAGTAATTCTGGTCTATTTTGTAGCTAAATCATTTAAATATTTCACAATTTGATTCGTGGCTCCAGAATTAAAAGTAATAAATTCTTTACATTTTTCTTTCATTAGCTCTTTTTGATCCAACGAGACATTCATAAGGTTCAGAGCAGTTTTTAAACCATCTTTGGCATCTTCAAATTCAAAACCCACACCTGAATTAATTGCCGCTTCAGCTTCCCAAAACTTTTGGTGACAAGGTCCAAATAACACTGGGGAACCAAAAGTAAGAGGTTCCAAAATATTATGAATTCCATCAGTGAATCCCCCTCCTACAATGGCAAGATCGGCATATTTATATATTCTAGATAAATGACCAATTGTATCAACAATTAAGAAGTCAAATTCTCCTTTCCCATCTCGCATTATTTCCGAAAACAAAACGCTTTTATGATTTAGTTGTTTTCGAATTTTTTCAATTTTCGTTAAATTAATTTCATGAGGAGCAATAACTACTTTCCATCCTTTTAACAACGCTCTATCTAAATGAGAAGCAATATCCCATTCCACGTCCCAAGCACTACCAAAAACCAAAACACTTTTATCCCCTTTAAACCTTTCAATTTCGACTAACTCTTCATTGGCTAAATATGTCTGTAATACACGATCAAACCTGGTATCTCCTGAAACATAAACTTGAGTAATATCGTGTTGGGCAAGAACAACTTTTGATAGCTCATCTTGAACGAAGTAATAGGTAACATTCTTTAAATGAGATAAAAACCAGGAACCATAACTCTTAAAAAAGAATTGTTTATAACGAAAAGATGCGGAAATAAATACCGTTGGTATTTTCTTTCTGCTTAGCGATTGTAGATAACCATACCAAAACTCATATTTTATAAACACTGCCAAATTGGGCTTAATACATTCTAAAAATAGATTTACATTTTTAGGCGTATCGATTGGTAAATAAGTCACCAAATCAGCCAATTCATATTTTTTTTGGGTGTTGTATCCTGATGGTGAGAAAAATGTAATTACAACTTTCCAACCAGGGTTTAATAATTTAAACGATTCTATTACCGGTTTTCCTTGTTCAAACTCACCCAAAGAGGCACAATGAAACCATATTACCTTGTTATTTTGTCCTTGAAAATCAAATATTTCATTAATCGCCCTTTTGCGACCATTTATCCATTCAGAAGCCTTTCTACTAAAAAAGGAAGCTACCCAAATAACTACATAATAAAAGCGAATGGATAATTGATACAGTAATTTCATTATCTATAATAGTATTCTTGGGGGGTAGGTTTGTATAGAGGAAGAGAAAAACCGATTCTCATACCCCAAGTAGTATCAAGCCTATTTTTATCATCCTTAAGACCTGTGTCAAAATTATAGTTTCTTCTATTTTTTGTAAACCCTTGACTAAATTCAACCCCTGCAAAAACATTTATTAATCTTCGATTACTTAATAACCGATAACCAATAAATTCTGTTAACAACAATCCATTTGTCAATCGGTCATATCCCTGATAGTATCCATCTGAGGAAAGTAAAGGCACTTCCTGAAATTTATCCTCAATTTTAATTTTATGTTGAATAAACCCAATACCTCCCATTATCATTATGCCAGAATTTGGGTTAACCGAAAAAAGATTAAAAATTTGACCAATTTTGGCTGATAATGTATACCCTCTTTCAACAAAATATGTCTCCGAGTACAAGCCATTGGTTCCCAAAATACCTCCATTTTCATCAGTGAAAGCCTCGAGAAAACTCAAATCCTTTACAGTATTTCCAAACATATAACTCCAATCAACACCGTACAAGAGGTTTTTTCTAGTTTTAATAAAGAAACCAATTCCAATTTCAGAATGATCTCCGAAACGTTCATCCAAATCTCCCCCAGGAACTTTGTACCCATAGGAAAAGTCAATAATGGGAGCAAAAACTATTGAATCCTTCACACTCACTTGGCCAAAAGATAAATTTTGCAAACTCAAAACAAGTCCCAGAAAAACCAATAAAACTCTACAATTCATGTTACGAATATATCCTAATACTACTGGTCTTCAAAGATTCTTTTCAACAATATGAATCCATTCACTGGTCTTAGGTAAAATAGCTCAGTTCCCTTTTAAATAGGATTCATTTTCGTTAAATTTGCACGTTAAATTTTTGATTCATTAATCCTTTGGATTTATATATAAAATAATATGAAAATTGCAGTAGTTGGAACAGGTTATGTTGGTTTAGTAACCGGTGCTTGTTTAAGTGACGTAGGTATTGAGGTAACATGTGTAGATATCGACCAAAAAAAAATTGAGAACCTTAAAAAAGGAATCCTTCCTATTTACGAGCCAGGTCTAGAGGATATTGTAAAAAGAAACTATGAGAAAGGAAGATTGAAATTTTCTACCTCATTAGCAGAAAGTATTCAAGGAGCTGAAGCTTCATTTATTGCGGTGGGTACACCTCCAGGGGAAGATGGATCAGCTGACCTAAAATATGTTCTTGCAGTGGCAAAAGAAATTGGAGATAACATGAACCATCATATGGTTGTAGTTACCAAAAGTACCGTACCTGTTGGAACCGCTGAAAAAGTAAGAAACGAACTAACTCAATCATTAGCAAAAAGAAATTCTAATCTTGATTTTGATGTTGCCTCAAACCCTGAATTTTTAAAAGAAGGGGCCGCAATTGATGATTTCATGAAGCCAGATAGAATCGTGGTTGGAGTTAGCAGTGATAAAGCCAAGGATATTATGGACCGTTTATACAGACCATTTGTTCTAAACGGACATCCTGTGATTTTCATGGATATCCCATCTGCTGAAATGACCAAATATGCTGCAAATTCAATGTTAGCTACCAAAATTAGTTTCATGAATGATATTGCAAATCTTTGTGAGGTTATGGGCGCAGATGTTAATCTAGTGCGTAAAGGTATTGGAACAGATACTAGAATTGGCAATAAATTTATTTATCCTGGAATTGGATATGGTGGATCTTGTTTTCCAAAAGATGTTCAAGCATTAGTGAGAACGGCTGATCAAAACGGATATGAGATGCAAATTCTAAAAGCTGTTGAAGCGGTGAATTATTCCCAAAAAGAAGTGTTATTTAATAAGCTTAAAAATCATTTTAATGGTGATTTAAAAGGTAAGCATTTTGCCATGTGGGGACTTTCTTTTAAACCTAATACGGATGACATGAGAGAAGCTCCTTCAATTGTGTTAATTGAGAAAATAATAGCCGCAGGAGGAAGCGTTACCGCATATGACCCAGTCGCAGTGGAAGAAGCAAAACACATCATTGGTGATAAAATTACTTATGCTGATTCAGAATACAGTGCCCTATCAAACGCAGATGCATTATTGTTGGTTACTGAATGGGCTGAATTTAGAGTGCCTGATTTTGATAAAATTAAATCATCACTAAACTCTCCAGTTGTTTTTGATGGAAGGAACGTATACTCTCCAGAGGCTATGAAGGAACGTGGATTTGATTATTACTGTATCGGTATTAATACAATGGCATAATTTATCAATATGAAAAAAGTTTTAATTACTGGAGCAGCAGGATTTTTAGGTTCGCACTTATGTGATCGTTTTATCAAAGAAGGATATTATGTTATCGGAATGGATAACCTAATTACAGGTGATCTAAAAAACATTGAACACCTATTTCCTTTACAAAATTTTGAGTTTTACAATCACGATGTATCTAAGTATATCCATATTCCAGGAGAATTAGACTACATTTTACATTTTGCATCTCCTGCTAGTCCAATTGACTATTTAAAGATCCCAATTCAAACACTAAAAGTGGGTAGTTTAGGAACTCACAATTGTTTGGGTTTAGCGAAAGCAAAAGTAGCCAGAATGATTATTGCTTCCACTTCTGAAGTTTACGGTGATCCTCATGTGCATCCGCAAACAGAAGATTATTGGGGTAACGTCAATCCCGTTGGCCCTCGTGGAGTGTATGATGAAGCAAAAAGGTTTCAAGAAGCCATGACAATGGCTTATCATACTTATCACGGAGTAGAAACTCGTATTGTTAGAATCTTTAACACTTATGGTCCTAGAATGCGATTAAATGATGGACGTGTATTACCTGCATTTATTGGCCA
>JBMYWA010000041.1:0-20466 GCA_049606935.1 Salibacteraceae bacterium | reverse complement strand
TATCCATACTGTGAATTTAAGCCTGTACGTTGTAATAAATATATTCCAGAACCAGAATTTTGATCTGATCCTTCCATTGTTTGAATTAAGGATCCGCTTTCTTCTATTCCAATGTAACCATCATTATGAATTTTAGAATTAATAGTAATACACACGCCAGAATCAATTATTACACCAGCTCCAGGTTCAATTTCTACGCCATAAACCGATGCGTCAAATTGTACATGTCCATAGGCGCCTGAACGAATAATTAAATTACGCCCACCATCAGTTTGGTCTGGAGCTCCACCAATACCTGAACCTCTAATAAAAGTTCCAACATTACCTAACCACTCAATGGTTTGATAATAGGCCAAAGTAAAGACTGCTCCAGTATGTAAATGAACATCATCAAAGGTTACGGTGTTATTACTATTGTTTACGCTCGAAGCTGGAATTGATGTTGCATTTGAAAAATCACCATCACCATCTAAATCAAGAAGCAATGCATAATCCTCAATTTTTGTAGGCATTCCATTGGTTCCAACATGAAAAATAATATCTTCTTTGGTTATACCACCGTTTACATGAGACCTCCATGTTCTTTCGTATCGCTGAGAAAATTCTTCAGGTAGATTGGTGGTAATAGAGTTCATAGAAGCTCCATCATGCCCAACCATTAAAAACTGTCCGTTAGTAAGTGTTTTACTTTCTGCAATTTCTAAAACACCAGCTCTTGAGTTTGAATGGGTATTATTGTTGTATGAACCAATACCAATTACATCATTTGGGTGTGAGAAATAATAGGAGTATTTAGCATTAGAAATACCGAATCCATACTTTGCAGCCAAGTAATTAGAAACAATAATTCTTTCTGTGGAAGTAACATCCTTAGATAAAACAATTATCTCAGCAATATCGCCATCTAAAAATGATTTTAATGTGCCATTATTTCTTGGCCTTGCACCTAGATATAAATTATTGTTTGAATTTGAAACGCTTCCGGTAATTGTTGTTGATGAGCCATAATTATTAACTAAAGCAGTAATTTTATCATTGCTTGAGGAAGATTTCAAGTTACCTACTACCAAATCAAAAACTCCATAATGAAAATGTTCAGAATCTCTATTCACTCCATAATTACCTGCATAAAATCGAATTTTTTCTTTTGAGTTAAGTCTTAGCAAGCCAAATCCATCATCAATACTTCCGCTTGTTGTTTTAATTAAATAAGTTCCTTTACTATTTGATGAAGCGTTCATTCTTCCTACTAAAAAAACAGAAACATATGGAGAGTTTAGCGAAGAGGAATGCGGAACCATCATAAACTGACCAGATGTTGAGCTAAAGTTAACCGTAGGGTGGCCGTTTAATTGATTATCCAACAATAATGGAGCGCTAGATGTTGCGCTTGCATCGTTAGACTTGCCAGATGCGTCAAGCCAATTTGTTACGAATGTACCAGAAATTTGATTGATATCACCTGCTTTTAACCATAGAGAAAGATCACTAGATCCTGAGGTATTACCTACCCCTCCAGGTCCATCTTGAGAGAATGATATAAATGCTAGTAACGAAAGAAAAATAGTAAGTAGTGTTTTCATAGCGAAATATTTTGTGCTGCACAAATTTACTATTTATCAACAATTTTTGAAATATAAATGCATATGTTTTAATTATTTGGTCACTTATGTGACGAAATTGACAATTGTGTGATGAATGAAAAGAGGTAAATCACTAGAAATCAAACTCTGTTTGGTTTTCACCATTTTAGTTTTTGTTAATAAGTTGTACTTAAAATAGTATTTTAAAAGGCTTAAAATACCATCAAACTCACTCCTAAATTGTTAATAAACTCCACATTAAAAGAATCCATATTTTATGGCTACAAAAAACAAATTATGCCTTTCTTTGAGGTAGAAATATATTCCTATGAGAACTAAAAACATCGATAAAAAATTATTCCTTCTTGACGCTTACGCCCTTATCTTTAGAGCCTATTTTGCATTTAGTAAAAACCCCAGAATTAACTCTAAGGGAATGAACACCTCTGCCATTTTTGGTTTTTTGAATGCTATGCTGGAGATTATTGAAAAAGAGAAACCTAGCCATTTAGCGGTGGTTTTTGATCCTGGAACAAAGCTGAAAAGAAATGAAGTCTTTAGTGATTACAAAGCGAATAGGAATGAAACTCCAGAAGATATAAAACTATCAGTACCATATATTTTCTCTATCCTAAAGGCTATGAATATTCCAATTGTCAAGGAAGATGGTTACGAGGCCGATGATGTTATTGGCACTTTAGCAAAAGAAGCTTCTAAACAGGGGTATATTACTTATATGATGACTCCTGATAAGGATTTTGGACAATTGGTGTCAGAAGATATATTCATGTATAGACCGGGAAGAATGGGTAATCCAGCCGAAGTATGGGGTATTGAAGAGGTTTGTAGAAAATTTGAAATTCAGAGGGTTGAACAAGTTATTGATATTTTAGGCCTTTGGGGTGATGCTGTGGATAATATACCAGGAGTACCGGGTATTGGTGAAAAAACTTCGAAAAAATTAATAGGCCTTTATGATTCAATGGAAGGTATTTATGAAAACTTGGACAAATTAAAAGGAAAGCAGTTAGAGAACTTTATTAATTTTAAGGAACAAGCATTCATGTCTAAGGAATTGGCAACAATTGATGTGAATGTTCCTCATGAATTTCAATTAGAAGACTCCGAAATAAAGGACCCTAACAAGGAAGAATTAAAAGAGCTTTTTACCGAGCTTGAATTTAGAAGATTAGCTCAACGAATACTAGGTGAATCTATAGAAACGGTAGCTAAGCCATCTGGCGAGCAAATGGATATGTTTGCCACTGAAATTCAACAAGAAGAACCCATTGAAGTTAAAGAAATTAGGAATTTAGAAAATACTCCTCATACTTACATTTTGTGCGATACTGAAGAGAAGGTTTTAAACCTTATTGATGTTTTAAAGAATTCAAACTCCTTTTGTTTTGATACAGAAACTACTTCATTGAATGTATGGGATGCAGAATTGGTTGGTTTGGCTTTTAGCGTTGAAAAAGGTTCTGGTTTTTATGTGCCGTTTGGAGATGATTTTGAGGAATCTAAAAGGGTAATGGCTTTGTTTAAAGGTTTTTTGGAAAATGACACAAAAGAAAAAATTGGACACAATTTAAAATACGACATTAACGTATTGAAAAAATATGATGTAAATGTTAGTGGCCCATTATTCGATACCATGGTGGCTCATTATTTGCTCCATCCAGATAATAATCGAAGAAGCATGGATGTATTGGCCGAAAATGAACTGGGTTATTCTCCCATGTCTATTACAGAACTAATTGGTAAAAAGGGAAAGAATCAAAAAACAATGCGAGAGGTTGATGTTTCGGTGGCTGCAGAATATGCCTGTGAAGATACAGATATAACTCTTCAATTAAAGGAACTATTTGAGCCAGAGCTTAAAAAAGGATTGGAATACGAATTGTTTACTAATGTGGAGATGCCGCTAGTAAGCGTTTTAGGTGAAATGGAAGAAGAGGGTGTTCACTTAGATGGTGATATGCTGAAAGAATTTTCGGTTACCTTAGGCAAAGAAATTGAGAAAATTGAAAACAAAATTTACGAACAAGCGGGTAAAGAATTTCTAATTTCATCACCTAAACAGGTTGGAGAGGTTTTATTTGATCATTTAAAAATCACTGATAAAGCCAAAAAAACGAAAACCGGACAATATGCAACTGGTGAGGATATTCTTCAAAAATTAAAATCCAAACATCCCATAGTAGGATCGTTATTAGAATATAGAGAGGTTGTAAAACTTAAAAACACCTACGTTGACCCTTTACCGGAGTTGATAAACAATAGCACAGAAAGGCTCCACACCAGTTACAATCAGGTAGTGGCAGCAACCGGCAGGTTGAGTTCTGATAAACCAAACCTTCAAAACATTCCAATAAGAAGTGAGCGAGGCAAGGAAATAAGAAAGGCTTTTATACCTAGAAACAAAAATTACGTGCTAGTAGCAGCTGATTACTCGCAAATTGAATTAAGAATTATTGCTGCCTTATCTAAGGATGAAAATATGTTAGAAGCATTTAATTCAGGGCAAGACATTCATGCATCTACAGCGGCCAAGGTATATGATATTTCGCTTGAAGAAGTAACAAGAGAGCAAAGATCACATGCTAAAATGGTAAATTTTGGAATAATATATGGAATTTCTGCTTTTGGATTATCTCAAAGATTAAACATTTCTAGAAAGGAGGCTAAACAGATAATTGACAGCTATTTTGAGCAATTTCCGGGAATAAAAGTTTTTATGGATAAGTGTATCTCTGATGCCCGTGAAAAAGGATTTGTAGAAACTATTTTAGGTAGAAAAAGATTTTTACGAGATATCAATAGTGCCAATGCAGTAGTGAGAGGTTTTGCAGAGCGAAATGCAATAAACTCACCCATTCAAGGGTCTGCTGCTGATATGATAAAATTGGCCATGATAAAAATTCAGGAGCATTTAAAAAGATCCGATTTAAAAGCAAAAATGATATTGCAAGTTCATGATGAATTGATTTTTGACTGCCCTAAAGATGAGGTGGATACTTTAATTCCTGTGGTTAAAGACTTAATGTCAAATGCCATGGAAATTAATGTACCTATGGATGTGGATGCCAATCCTGGAGAAAACTGGTTAGTCGCTCATTAATTCTAAATCTTTTCTTTCATTAATTACTTTGGTATAGATTGAGGCAATTATTCCAAGTGATCCATATACTAGAATAGACATTTTACTAGAGTCTATGAAGGAGTTGAATAAACCATGGGTATAAAAAGTAATTAATCCAAGTAATGCAGAAATAACTAGTGCTTTGTGTTCGTTACTTAATTGGTTGTGAAGCAGTTTTATGGATGCTTTAAAACTGGTTATTACTATTCCTAGAAATATTAAAAAACCGAACAGGCCATTCTCTGATAACGCCATAAAGTATTCAGAATGTGCATTGCCATTATCTCCATGATGAGTGCTAATTCTAGTCATATTTTCAGGATGCTGGTAACGGTCGTATACAAATTGGTAGGTGCCAGGTCCAGAGCCAAAAGCAGGATTGTCTTTAAATATTTCAATAGCGCAAATCCATCTATTAATTCGTTCAAGGTTACTGGCATCGTCTTTTAAGTTGGTTACCGAAACAAGGTGAGAACCTATTTCATCATTATATTTAGCACTATTTTTCTTGAAGTTTTCATAAATTGGATTGAAGGAAACCAGCAAGGTTAGCAGGGATAAAGCAAACATGATTTTATATTGTTTTAAAGAAACTTTTAATTCAATAAGGATCCAAAACAAAATGGATACTATGATACTAATCCAAGCTGCTCGTGAATAGGATAAAAGCAAGGCAAGAATGAATAATACCGAAATTAGAAAGTGAAATAGTCGTTGTTGTTTTTGCTTCCATGTTTTAAGCAAAAAATAGGGTAGAATAAATGCAGAGCAAGCTGCGTAAACTGCATGCTCATCATAAAAAGGCACACTAGTTAGCAAACTCGCCTCATACCCAAACCCGTATAAATAGTGTTTGTAGGTAGCCCATATAATTGGAACTATAAAGCCAAGTCCATAAACGAGAAATAGGTTTCTTTTTTTTAATAAAAGTGGTATTAAATAAAAAAAAATCAAGATAAAGAGGGACTTTATTACCAAACGTTTTATGGAAACGATAGGTAGTTCTGAGAAAAAACTAGACAATAAAGTCCATGATAAATCCAATAGTAGGAAAACTGAAATAGGGTGTTTCCAAAAGTGAATTTTCAACCTGTACCCATTTAAAATTTTTATTAGAAACAGAAAACAAAAAAATAGTAATAAACCTTCTGTTGGAAGGGATAACCTTAACAAACCGGGAATAGATACGTTTATACTTAGGGGCGTTAAAAAGATGATTAGCCCCAAAAGGTTTGAGAACCTAAAGGAGATTATTAAGGCTGAAACAATAAAAAATAGAATAAATGAAATTTGCGAATAATCTAGAATTAACAAAATCAAAGCAATTAAAACGCACAAAATTGCTGTAATTTTTAACCAAACCATTTCGGAAAAACCCATGCTATTGGGATTTTAAATCATCTAAAATAACGGAAAGATTATCGGCAATAGAGTAGTAGAAAACACTGCACAATAAGCCTAAAACAAGACCAATAAGACCATTGATGAGGTTTTTAGGAGATGTTTTCTTGCTATTTACCATAGCAGATGTTACCGTATAAATTTTAGGGAATGGCATGGAGAGCCTGTCATTTGCTAAAATTAATTGAGATTGATAACCATTTAAAATTCCAAGCTCCAAATAATACTGAGATATTAACTTTTCTAATTGTACAGAATAATTGTTCAATAAGGCTTTTTTTACGGCATCATCGCCATTTAAATGATGACCATTTTCCTTCCTTTTATTTATTTGAGCAATAGTATTTTGACTTAAAGCATTTTCATTTCCTTGTTCCGAAGCATTAGATATCCGATCCAATAAGCTGTCCACAATCATTTCTTGAAGAGCCATTTTGGGCTTTAAATCATCAACTAAGATTTGCGTGTTTTCTAAATAAATATTTCTCCTTAGTGTATCTACGTATGAAATCATATTATTCACCATTTCAGCAGCTAATTCTGGGCTTTTAAACTCTGCGTTTATAACTACCGAAAGATATTTGGTTCGGTCAATGGTGATGTCTTCTTCATATTTTTTGATCAGCTTAGACACCCAATTTTTGCTCGTGGTATCTAATTCGTAATATTGAATTAGGTTAAACCTATCTACCATTTCATTTCGCATTTGATTTGACTCAAATAATTGTACAAGTCTGTCGGTATGAATTTGATAGCCAAAACCAGGGTCATTAACCTCTTTTTTAATTTCATTCGATTTGGTGGGATATACAATTCCTTGAGCCGCGTATTTTTTATCCATACTCAAAGAAATCCCAATGGATATAATAAAAAATGAGAGTGCAACTGCCAGTATGCCGTATTTATGGTTAAAGATGGTTTGCAAAATTTTGATATTCGCCTCTTTTTCTTTCATTATTTTTCGAAATCGGTATTACAAAGCGAAAATAATCCTAATCAATAAATAGTATCTAAATGAACAGTAATCTTTAAATAATGATAGTATTATTTTTTAATATTTGGTCAATTTGTTATGTTTGTTTAACCACGTACTAATTTAAATCAATCAAAATGAATAATATAAAGCACCTACTATTGCTTTTTTGCTTAACGCTTTTTTCACAAATTTCATTTGCACAACTACCCTATTTAGAAGATTTTTCTGGGCAAAATGGTAAAGGGGTTGTTGGGCCAGCTGCATACACCTATGATACTTCTAGTGTAGATTGGACTATTGATGTTTCGAATGGTTCGATTGACTTGGCAGATGCATCTGATTATTTTAAGGTGGTTTCTGAAGTTTTTGAAGGCACCGATTTAGATGGGGAAGCTATTTGGTATTCTAAATTGGTGGATATCTCATCCGTTTCTTCGGTTGATTTGAGTGTAGACCTATCTGAGACCGGGTCATTAGCTGGAACCGAGTACATTAATGTTTATTACGTTTTAGATGGGGGGGCAGAAATTGCCTTTGAAACCAACGGTGAAAATAGTGGTGATTTTACATCATTAACAGCAACTCACGATTCCTTATCGGGGTCAAATTTGCAGATAGTCATTAAAGTCCGAAATATTTTTGGAACAAGAATTCACAACTTTGACAACGTATCTATAAAAGAAAACATTTCTAATGTGCAATCTCCTTATGTGCTACATGATGCGTCAAATATTAATTTAAAGTGGACGGATCCAGCATCTAGTTTTGATGAAGTCTTAGTTGTTGCAAATCAAGGTTCTGCATTATCTAGCGGAATTCCTGCCGGAAACGGAAGTGCCTATACAGCAAATACAACTGTGGGTTCTGGAACCTCTTTATTAGGTGGAAACGTTGTGTATAAAGGCTCTGGTACTGATGTAGGAATAACGGGTTTAACAGGAGGTCAAACTTATTACTTGACTATTTTTACCAGAAATGGAATCGAATGGAGTAAAGGATATTCGATTTCAACTTTCTATAATCCGCCATCTGTAGGTGATGTAATTATTAGTGAATATGTACGAAATTCTAATACAGATTATGGATACATTGAACTTTTCAATACAACTTCTACAGATATCAATTTATTAGGTTGTAAAATGGTAGTTAACAATTCTGCCTCAACAGCAGAAATTGTTGATATTGGTAGAGATTTTGATGGTGTGATAACGGTTCCAGCAAATGGATTTTTAATATTAAATAGAAATAGAGCTCAATCTAATTTTGAAAGCACTTGGGGGATTACTCTCGCTTCAACAGGAAATACAGTAAATTACAATAGAACTGGAATTAACAATTTTGGAAATGATAAGTTTTTTGTTTTAAAACTTGGAGGCACTGAGGGTGTTGATGACGGAACCCTTATTGATGAGACTAAACTAAAAACAGGAGGTACTGGAATTAAGGTTTACCAAATGCCCCTTGGACATTGGGATGATAATTTAGTATCTAATTCAAATGCAACTCCTGGCTATATTGAAGATTATGAAAATTTTGAAAATGTAGACCTTGTATATGCCAACGGAGGATGGGCTGGGGCAACAGGCTTTGCCGATACCAAACCATCAAACCTCACTGCTGCTGGAAAAGCTGTTGTAGTAGATGGACAGGCTAATATTGATAATGGAGCATTATTAGAAACCCTAAGAGTTATGTCAAATGCCGGGGTCAATATTTCTACTCAAACAGTGGTAGTTTCTGATTCAATTATTTTGGAAAATGATGCTTCTTTAGCCGTTACTAGTTCAGGAGCAATTTCTTGCTCCGGAACAATTATAGTGCAAAAGGAAAGTCATAATAATAATACAGACTATAATGTATGGGGCACCCCATTTTTAAGTGATGTAGACATAACCGATGTTTTTACCAATCACTTTAATTGTGATATTTATGTTTTTGAAGCCTCTAGCCAGTCATGGAAATATGATGAAGATTTAGCGGGGAATTTAAATTGTTCTGGAAATTTGTATGCCATGAACTCAAGTCTTGGGGTAAGTACAACGGACGGAGAAGGATCACCTGATGGTAATTTTGACATTGGTAGGGGGTATTTTATTCCGGGTAATGCAATTAATACCATTTCTTTTAGTAAATCCTCAGGCTCTTTTAATAATGGTAATGTAACGGTAAAGCTTTTTGGAAGTTCAAACACGCCATCCGATGGTTCTAATGATTGGAATTTGATAAGTAACCCTTATCCATCATCTATTTCGGTAGCCGATTTTATTGATGCAAACAATGCCACAACTATGTCTAATGCCATTTACCTCTATAACCCAGGAACCGGTATGAACACTAATTCATCTTACAGTACCTACAATAGCACCCATACAACGCAGTATATATCTTCCTGTCAAGGGTTTTATGTAGATGCCAATACTTCAACCGATGGTTATGCTTATGATATTTCTTTTACCAATAGTATGAGACATCATACAGATAACGATTTTAGATCTATTCTGTCTTTTGAAGGGGTGTACTTAGATGTTACAGATTTAAATGGTGAAAATGACCCGCTTAGAATGTATTTTGACATGGATGCAGAAGATGGTTATGATAGCAAATATGATGCGCTTAAATTGCCAAACGGTGATTTTAACTTCTGTACTAAATTGGATGATAAGAAATTAGTATTTAATGGAATGAGTGAATTGACTAATGACGCTAGAGTTATTCCGTTGTATTTTCAAACTGCTCAAACATCTACATATACTATTCAATTAGATTCGTTAGTGGGCTCATTTAATAATCGCGAAGTATTGTTAGAAGATAGATTTATGAGATCTTTTCACAACTTAAAACAAGATGGTTATTCATTCGATAGTTCACCAAAAGAATGGGCAAATAGGTTTTACCTGCATATCATTCCTAAAAAGAATAATAACGGTTCAGGACATGTAGGAAATCCAGATACAACTACCACCGTTACAAGCGTAATTGATTTACAAAATGATAATTTAAAAGTCTTTTATTCTAACCAAGAAATTATTGTTGGCCTAGTTTCCAGTAAGGAGACTATTAAAGAAATTCAAATTATTGACCTAAATGGAAAGGTTATTTCCACAAAACGTACAAATGATGCCACGGTTAAGATTCCTACCAATGCAATGGCTGCAGGTTTGTTTGTGGTAAAAACCATTCTTTCCAATAATGATGTTCAAATTAACCGGGTAGTGGTTAAATAACAATACAATATTTAAATTTAAAGCCTCATGTTTTCATGGGGCTTTTTTGTTGTGAATAATTTGAATAGTGCAAACAACTATGGCCTAATCAAATAATTAAATTTGTTGACATGATTAAAAAGCTATCCGCCTTTCTTTTTTGCATTCACTTATTGTTTTCTGCGTTTAGTCAAAATATGACACCGTTAAATGGAGTGTATTCACCATCACATACTATTTATGCTTTTACCAATGCACAATTGGTTGTTTCAAGTAACCAAATTATAGAAAACGGCACCTTAGTAATTCAAGACGGTAAGGTTTTGGCTAGTGGTGAAAATGTGCAGGTACCTGTGAACGCAGTAGTTTTTGACTTAAAAGGAAAATTCATTTACCCCTCTTTTATAGAACTGGGTAGTAATTATGGTTTGCCTAAAGTGGCTAAAAGAAAAAGTACGCCTAGACCACAATTTGTAGCTGATAATAATGGATCATTTTACTGGAATGATGCCATTCATCCACAATATGATGCGGTAACTCATTTTGAGGCAAATAAGGAGGAAGCAAAAAAGCTCAGAAATCTTGGGTTTGGTGTTACTCTCTCTCATCAAATAAATGGAATAATGAGAGGAACAGGTGTGGTTACCTCTGTAGGCTCTAGTTCGTCAAATAAGATTATTAAAGCAAAAGGAGCGGCATTTCATGGCTTTGGTAAAGGAAACTCCTCACAAGTTTACCCTACTTCATTAATGGGTTCTATTGCATTGTTTAGACAAGCCATGTATGATGCTCAATGGTATGAAAATGAATTAAATCCGAAGTTAAATATTTCTTTGCAAGCTATTAATGATAATGCTGAATTACCTCAAATTTTTGATGGCCGAAATTACCAGTCCGTTCTTAGAGTAGCGGAGATAAGTAAGGAGTTTGAAATTCCATTTATTGTAGCTGGTGGTGGTGATGAGTATAAACGAGTTTCAGAGATTAAAGAAAGTGGTCAGTCATTAATTCTTCCATTAAAGTTTCCTGAACCCTATGATGTAACTGATCCATTGGATGCCGAATACATTAGTTTGCAAAAAATGAAAGAATGGGAGTTGGCACCAACCAATTTAGCACTAATGCATGAAAATGAAATTCCTTTTGCAGTAACATCTTATGCCGATCAAAAGAAGTTTTGGGCAAATTTGAGATTATCTATTCAGTATGGATTACCTAAAGAAAAAGCCTTGGCATCGCTAACCGAAATTCCAGCTAAATTCATAAAAATGGAAAATGAATTAGGAACTCTAGAATCAGGTAAAATGGCTAACTTCATCATTTGTAGTGAAGATATTTTTGTAGGGAACGGTCGCATACTAGAAAATTGGACTCAAGGTGAAAGAAACATTATTTCCAGTGCATTAACCGTTAACCCTTCGGGAAATTACAACATGAATTTTGGAGGTGTTTTGTACAAATTGAACATTATTGAAAGTAAGAAAGGGTTTGCTATATCCACAACTCTAGGTGGTACAGAAGAAACCCCACAAAAAGGAAAAATTACAGTAGAAAATGATTTAGTAAATATTCAATTTGAAAAAGGAAGTGCTAAAAAACCTGGACCAATTAGAATGGTTGGAAAAGTCAACTTTAAAGGAAAAATAATTGATGGTAAAGCGCAGGATGGAAATGGAATTTGGAGTGAATGGACAGCTATCAAGCAAAAGGAAATAAACCATATTACCTACGGTGATAGTGTGAAAATGAAAGAAGTAGCAGGCCAAGTGTTTTATCCAAATATGGCTTTTGGTGATACCATGGTTGCCACTCCAAAAGATTACTTTATAAAAAATGTGACCATTTGGAGCTGTGATTCTACGGGTAGATTTAAGGGAAGTGTATTGGTATCTAATGGAAAAATTGAAGCGGTTGGTAAAAATATATCGAACCCGGGAGGATTAGAAGTTGTAGATGGTTCTGGCATGCATTTAACTCCCGGAATTGTAGATGAACATTCGCATATTGCCATTAAACGAGGCGTTAATGAAGGTGGGCAAAACAATACAGCAGAAGTAAGAATAGGAGATGTTATTAATCCAGATGATATTAATATTTACCGACAATTATCAGGGGGAGTAACCTCGGTACAGTTATTACATGGGTCAGCTAACCCTATTGGCGGACAAGCGCAAATCATAAAATTGCGTTGGGGCCAGGGCGCAGAAGGATTAAAACTAAAATCGGATGCGAAATCCATAAAATTTGCGCTAGGTGAAAATGTAAAACAATCTAATTCTGATAGGCGAAATTCTATTCGGTTTCCGCAAACGAGAATGGGTGTAGAGCAGGTGTATGTGGATGCTTTTAACCGAGCCAAGGTGTATCAAAAAGAATGGTCGGCTTTTAATGGCGCTACCAAGAAACAACTCAAAACTAAGCAAACGCCAAGGCGAGATTTGGAGTTAGATGCTTTAGTGGAAATCATGAATGATGAACGCTATATCACCTGCCACTCTTACATTCAATCGGAAATTACCATGCTAATGAATGTAGCGGATAGTATGGGCTTTCGAATTAACACATTTACCCACATTTTAGAAGGTTACAAAGTGGCCGATAAAATGAAAAAGCATGGAGCATATGCCTCCACGTTTGCAGATTGGTGGGCATATAAATTTGAAGTGAATGACGCTATTCCTTACAATGCCGCCATATTAACAAAACAAGGCGTTTTAACCGCTATTAACTCTGATGATGCTGAAATGGGTAGGAGATTGAATCAAGAGGCGGCAAAAACGATTAAATACGGTGGAATGACCGAAACAGAGGCGTTAAACATGGTGACTATTAATCCTGCCAAGATGTTGCATATTGACCATAGGGTGGGAAGCATTACTCCGGGTAAAGATGCCGATTTGGTTTTATGGTCTGGAAATCCTTTATCGGTTTATTCTCATCCAGAAATGGTTTGGATTGATGGAGCAGTTTATTACAGCAAACAGAAAGATTTAGAATTACAAAAACGAAATTTAGCAGAAAGACAACGATTAATTAAAGCCATGATGGAGGCTAAAAATTCTGGTAATCCTACTCAGAAAGTGCAGCATCAAAAACAGCATTTATACCATTGCGATAGCTATGAAGAAGAATGTGAATTTTAATAGTAGAAACATGAACAATCCAAAAGAAAATAAAATGAAGTGTTTCTTGTGGCTAGTATTAGCGGTATTTGTGAATAGCTGGGCAGCAGTAGCGCAAGTACCTGGACCGGTTTTAGAATACCCAAACAAGGTTCTAATTCTTGGTGGTATTGCACATATAGGAAACGGTGAGGTAATAGAAAATAGTGCCATTTCAATAGAGAACGGGTTATTCACTTTTGTAAAAGATCAAATGCGAAAGCGAGTAAATAGTGACGATTACGATACAGTGATATACCTTAACGGAGAGCATGTTTACCCTGGGTTCATTAATGTGGATAACACCATGGGTATTACCGAAATTGATGCCTTACGTCAATCAAGAGATTTTGATGAGGTGGGTAAGTTTAACCCAAATGTGAAAACGGCTATTGCGTATAATCCAGAATCTAAAATTGTTCATACCGTTCGGAGTAATGGAATTTTAACCACTCAGGTTGTTCCTAGAGGTGGGGTGGTTGCTGGTGCCTCCTCGGTAATGAAGTTAGATGCTTGGAATTATGAAGATGCTATTATCCGAAAAGTAGATGGGTTCCATTTAAATTGGCCAGATCGGTTTTCTCAGGGAGGTCCTTGGTATGCCGCAGGACCAATGAAAAAGTCTAAAAATACCAATGATAAAATCCAAGAAATTGTTACTTATTTTCAATCGGCTAAAGCGTATAACCAAACAGGAGACAACGAAATTAATTTACAGTTTGAGAGTTTAAGATCACTGTTTAGGGGTCAAACTACATTGTATGTGCATTGCGATATGTCGAAAGAGATTTTGCAGGTTATTCAGTTTAAAAAGTTACTGGGTTTAAAACATGTAGTTATTGTAGGCGGTTACGATGCCGGTTTGCTTTGCAACGAAATTAAAGAAGCGAATATCAGTGTAATTTTAAGGAGAGTACATTCATTACCTGTAAGGCAAGATGATGATCCAAGATATCCGTATAAGTTGCCCTCTATTTTACAAAAAAACGGGGTGTTATTTTGCTTAGGTTCTGCTGGCGATATGGAAGCTATGAATTCAAGAAACTTGCCGTTTTTAGCGGGCGAAACCGTGGGTTACGGACAAACTAAAGAGGATGCATTGACTAGTATTACCTTAAACGCGGCAAAAATTTTAGGTATTGATAAAAACCTTGGTTCTATTGAAGCAGGCAAACAAGCCACCTTTTTTATTAGTACTGGAGACGCCTTAGATATGCGAACCAATAATGTAACTCACGCTTGGGTGCAAGGACGACCATTAAATTTAGACAACACCCAAAAGCAGTTGTATAGAAAGTATACAGGAAAGTATGCTGCGGAGAAATAATTTAGAAATGCCTCTTGATGAAATACTCAAGAGGCATTTTAATCCCCTAATCCTTCCTACAGCATTGCCGAAAAATGACATGCTTCCGCAAGTCATTTTGAATTTTCGGTGAAAAACCTCCCTTGGAGGAGGGAGAAAGTGCGTAGCAATTTTATATGAGGTTTGTTATTACAGAGTAATATTATAGAGAGAATGACCGACAGGGGGATTGATAGCGTTAGGGATAGAAGTGTTGTTTGAGCTCTTTGCTGACGTTAGGAGGCAAAAGCGAGCACGTATAGCCTGACCGTGGTTTTGCTTTATGAGGATGCCGAATAAAGTAAAAACAGGGTAACGCCCAAAACAAAAAAATCTATGCGAAAAATGGAATTAGGCAACTAATTTTTAATGAAGGGTTAAAAAAACAACCAAACTATTTGCGTTCCTTTACCTAATTCTGAGTTAATGGAGATTTGACCATTAAGAGCTTCTACTCTAGATTTCATATTAGCTAACCCGAATCCGGTATCTGTTAATTTTAACTTATCAAAACCTTTACCGTTGTCTGTAATACTAAATTGAAATTGATTACCAGATGCGGTAATTTGAATGTTAATTTTAGTGGCTTCGGCATATTTGTAAGCATTGGTTAGGGCTTCTTGTAAAACACGGTAGGAGGTTAGGGCAATTTGGGGGGTAAGAACCTTGTTGCTGCAATTTGAATTAAAAGTAATAAGTGTAGTGCTATTTTGAAATAAACGCCCGTAAAAAGCCGCTAAACGATTTTCTAATTGGTTTACGGTAATTGATTCTAACTTGATAGACCAAATGGATTCTCTCAATATTTCACTTGCTCGTTTTACTTGAGAAGAAATAGTGCCAAGTTCATTTTTTTCAGAGGTGGTTTTAGCTACAAATATTTGAGAATCTAATTTAGAGGAAACAATGGTTAATTCGGCTCCTACATGATCATGCAAATCCATGGCGATTCTGTTTTTTTCTTCGTTTACTTTGGCTTTTGTTCGTAAAGATTGCGTTTTTTTATGCTGGTAAAAAAACATTGCAATTATTATTACGATAGCAATCAATGCTAAAATTAGTAGAAGTTGAAATAGGAGTTCTTTGCTTTGTTCTAGAATTTGAACCTTTTGTTCTGCGAGTTGTTTGTTTTTTTGGGCCACTTCATATTGTTTATGAAGTTTAACTATTTCTTTTTCAACGGCTTCATTTTTAGTGCTATCTGCTACTTTGTTTCGTAACTTCAAATAGAAAAATGCCCGTTCATATTTTCCCATTTCCGAAAGAATGTTGGCATGCAATTGATACAATTCTACATGCTCTTCATAGTCGGAGTATTCGTTTAAAACTTTAATAGCCAGTTCAGAATAGAAATACGCTGAATCTATATTGTTTTGATTAAAATACAATAAGGCCAGGTTATGTAGTGAATGACATTCTACCGCTTTATTACCTCTACTTTTGGCCGCTTTGTTGGATTTGTAGTAGTAGTTTTTTGCCAATTCTTGTTGACCTTGTTCTTTATAAATAGTGGCTAAATTGTTGTATTCCGAAGCGCAATATACCTCTGCTCCGCCAGCAATTTTTATAGCAACACTTTTGTTTAAATAATGAATTGCAGAGTCGTATTTTTGGGTAGAAGTATAAACTGTTCCCATGGCATTATACACATTAGCTAAACTCCATTGGGGTTGTATGTTTTTGTAGACAGATTGTGCCTTTTTATAATAAGCTAGTGCCTCTTTGTATCGTTCTAATCGGTTAAAGGCGTTTCCTAAATTGTAGCAGGCATGAGCAACCCCTAGGGTATCTCCTTTTTCTTCAAAATTATGAAGCGCATCAAAGGTGAGTTCAGTTGCCTTTTCAAAATCTCCTTGATTAAAGTAATTGATTCCTCTATTCAAATAAGCTTTATCAGTAACAGAGCCAGCATTATTATTTGCACCAAATTGAATAGCCTTTTGATAGTATAAATCAGCGCTATCTACCATTCCTTTATTCATAAAACAAATTCCTATCCAATTTAAGGCAAACCCATATTTTTCTGGGTTAACGTTGGAATCGTAAGAAAGAATTTGTCGCGCAAAAAAAGCCGAAGAATCAATATCAATTCGGTAATACTTTCGAGAATTTTGTTCTAAACTTTCAAGCTGTATAGAATCGTTTGCGCATAGTGAAAAACGGAATAAAAGCAGTAGAAGTGATGTAACCGAAATGGTAAAAATTGATTTACTCATTAGTTGATTTTAGTTTGTTGATGGCTTCCACTTTAGAGTGAACGCGTAGTTTTCGGTAGCAGTTCTCAATATGCTTTCTTACCGTACCGTAGCTAATATATAAATTATTGGCTATTTGTTCATAGCTTAACCCTTTAGCTAAGGATTGTAAAATTTCAATTTCGCGGGCAGTAAGATTGTATTCTTCGGTAAGGTTTGGCTCTTTTTTAGGCTGACCATTTCGTATTAACGAGAGCGATTTTTTAGCAATTTCTGAACTCATCGGTACCCCACCTTCCATAGTTTCATAAATAGACTTATGAATTTTTTGTGGAGGCTCATCTTTAAGTAAATAACCGTTTGCCCCAGCCATAATTGCATCGAATAAATAATGCTCATCATCAAAAACAGTACACATCACTATCGAAATCATTGGCCACCTTTCTGATATTAGTTTGGTAGCCTCAATTCCATTCATTTTTGGCATATTAATATCCATCAAAATGACATCTACCTGATGATCTTTTTGCAAATAGGAAATAAGCTCCGAACCATTTGGCGCTATATGCTTTACCTTAAACTCAATGGCTAGTTCAATTTTTTGCTTTAAAGCTTGAGCTAACTGAGGTAAATCTTCGGCTATTATAATGTTCATAATCTATTCGTTTTGTTGTTTACAAATTACGGTATAGCTAACCGTTTAACAAATACGCAACTCTGCGTATTGTTGAAAATGGAGGGCTGGTCAACCTTTGTTTCGAACTAAAAAACATAAGTTATGAAAAAATGGTTACTACTATTGGCACTAACATATTCGGTAATTGGTTTTACTCAAAATGTGAATTATAAAATAACCTCAAACGAAACCCCGGCTGCACCAAAAGTAAGTGTGAATACAGATTTGATTCAACTAGAGGTTATGCAAAATGATGCCTTTAATACGCTCTCGTTTAATCTGGCTTTGTGGGGGCATGTGGAAATATTACCCTCATTCGTGGGAGCTCAGTATAGTTTTAGAAGAAGCTGGATTAACATGGGAAGCCTAGAAGAGAAAAATTTTGATCCAAATCTAGAAATTGAATTGGGAGGATACTTGGTTTTTAGTAATAGGGTGGTAACCAAAAAAACAAAAATTGTAATTGATAGTAAAACAGTTAGCAAAATAGGGGCAGATGACTATACGGTTACAAAATCAATCACTATTCCTGTTCAAAAAAGAAAGCAATACCATTTAAGAGGTGGTTTTTATAGAAAGTCTACAGGAAATAATTTGGAGTATTTAGAGGGGTTTAATGAGTTAAATAATGGTTCTGACTTTGTGAACTTTGCGCAATCTGGTTTTTATTTGGGTATAAACATTAGAACCATAACTAGCGCGTTTATTGAAACAGATAATTACGGAAAGTCTTTTAATTCTGGTGGTCGCGATGTGTATTTTGATTTAATGGTCTTACCAAGTAATAAATGGGAGGATACCGATGGTAACGATGTAACAGATATTGTGAAAGGCTTAGAAAAGAAAGGTCCTTTGGGATTTAGAATTGGGTATAAGTTTTTTCAAACAGATCCTAAATCTATGACCAATAAAGGCTTGGGTATGTGCATGAGTTTTGACACCGGAATAAAACCATATACAGGTGTATTTGTGCAATGTGGTATTGGACTAACAATTATAAAAAAGTAAAATTATGAAGTATTTATTTTGTATTGGATTAGTATTTGGAATGATGTCGTGCGATTTAATAAAATCGGAGGATGAAACCTTTACTTGTGAAAAAAATGCGCCTATTGTGGTGGGTGAAAAAGACATTTGTGCGCGCGCAATAGGTAAAGATCATTCATGGAGCTCTCAGGCAAATACCGAGTCGTTAAAAATTAGTATTATTTATGGTTCAGGTAGTTTTGATTTAACATTAAACACTGATCAAGGTAGAATTCAACCGGGTAAGTATTTATATCCTGGAGAAGTCTCATTTTGGGTGTATAACCTAAATAAAACTGGTTCTGGACACATTACTGTGAGTAGTATTGACACCGTAAATAGAGTGATTTCGGGTAGCTTTGATATAGAGGCTGAGGTAGCAAATAATTTTCAAGCAAGTCAATTTTTATCAAATGGCTATTTTAATAAGGTAAGTTACTAAAAATCTGATTTCAGACCCCCCGCTTTTATTTTTTTTGAACCTAACTAAAAATAAAAGCAAAAAGCCCCGATTACGAAAGTAATCGGGGCTTCTCATTTATAGCTTGGTGCTTAATCAGCTAAAGATGCCGATAAGTATTCTCTATTCATTCTAGCAATGTTGTCTAAAGAAATTCCTTTCGGACATTCTACCTCACATGCTCCGGTATTGGTACAGTTACCAAAACCTTCTTCATCCATAACTCTTACCATGTTTTTAACACGTTCAGCACCTTCAACCTTACCTTGTGGTAATATTTACTCCAGTTTACCAGTAAATAATTGAAAAGGCTTCTAGACCTAATATCCATTTTTCAGACATGGAAAGCACATATAATCAAGGTGATAATTTTTATTAATGAATACTTATTCGAACGTTTGAGTATACTTTAACAAAAAAACAACTTATGTATTTAACTAAAATTACCTTGAAAGCAGCTCTTGTATTGAGTTGTGTTTTTTTCTCAAACGATGTTTGTGCTCAACTCTATTCAAATGGTATTCAAAATATTTCTGGAAATAAAGTAGGAGTTGGCATAAATAGCCCTCAGGCTTCACTACATATTAAAGATTTTTCTGGACCACTAATAGGTGGGGGAAAGGCTACTATTCCTCTAATAAGACTTCAGAGTACCGATCCTAATATGCTACCGCTAGCTATGAATCAGAGCCTCATTCATGGAAGTTTGATAAATTGTATGATGATTTTTTGAAAGATGATTTTCCTATCTACTCAAAAAATTATGCCATAACGAATGGCGGAACAAGTAGGCTTTATGTACTTAGTGATGATAAGATTATTCACTGGGCAAAAAAATGGATGTCGTGGCAGGTTTGGGCTAAAGCTTATAGACAAAGTAATACACCACAAAATATTATTTTACAGCATGGCAGGTTCTTTAATTCAAGCTCAGAGTATAAGAGTAATATTCAGGTTGGTTATGATGATGTTCCTGGTGGATGGACGGCTTTGGCGTACCCGCTTAATTTCAATGATGGAAATAAATACCAGAGAACGGATGATTCAGAAATCACAAATGTAGATTACTCTACCGTATTTATGAAAACCAATGTATCTAATACTCAAACGGTAGATTATACGCAACAATCACCCTATTGGGGACACGTATTTAATTACGGAGCCATTACAGGAATTGGAGATCATACTAAGAATGATATTGTTACTATTTACCCCAACCCGGTTACGAATGAGTTGAAAATGGAAGTAAAAGGATTTGAATCGTATCCTAAATTAGAGTTGCAAGTGTATTCCAATAC
>JBMYWA010000040.1:0-21561 GCA_049606935.1 Salibacteraceae bacterium | reverse complement strand
TTTAGAATTTGGTTACATACTTCCAGTCATGTCTTCTGGTTTTACCCATTCGTCATATTGTTCGGCAGTAACATAGCCCAAGTTAATGGCTTCCTCTTTTAAAGTTGTGCCGTTTTGGTGGGCAGTATTTGCAATCTCAGCCGCCTTGTAATAACCAATTTTTGTATTTAAAGCCGTTACTAGCATTAAAGAGTTATTAAGCAGCTTAGTAATATTTTCATAGTTAGGAGTAATTCCAACTACGGCATTATCGGTAAAAGAAACACATGCATCACCAATTAACCTAGCGCTTTCTAAGAAATTAGAAGCCAACATGGGTTTGAAAACATTTAATTCATAATGACCTTGTGTTCCACCTACTGTAATAGCTACATCGTTACCCATTACTTGTGCACAAACCATGGTAATTGCTTCACATTGCGTTGGGTTTACTTTACCTGGCATGATTGAAGAACCCGGTTCATTGGCTGGTAAATTTAATTCGCCAATACCAGATCTAGGCCCAGAAGCCAACATTCTAATATCATTGGCAATTTTATTCAGAGAAACGGCTAACTGTTTTAATGCACCATGTGATTCAACAATGGCATCGTGAGCTGCTAAAGCTTCAAATTTGTTCTCTGCGGTAATAAAAGGTAAGCCAGAAAATTCGGCAATTTTCTTAGCCACTAGAACATCGTAACCTTTTGGAGTGTTTAATCCAGTACCTACCGCAGTACCACCTAAAGCTAATTCTGATAAATGATCTAAGGTGTTGTTTAATGCTTTAAGTCCATGGTTTAATTGAGAAACGTAGCCAGAAAACTCTTGCCCAATGGTTAAAGGAGTCGCATCCATTAAATGTGTTCTACCTATCTTAACAACATCTTTAAACTCTAATGCCTTAGCTTGTAAAGCATCTCTAAGTTTTTTTACTCCCGGAATTGTAGTCTCTACAACCATTTTGTAAGCAGCAATGTGCATACCTGTAGGGAATGTGTCGTTTGAAGATTGTGATTTGTTAACGTCATCGTTTGGCTGAATGGTTTTTTCACCTTCACCTATTACTTTACCAGCAATTTCGTGCGCACGATTGGCAACAACCTCATTAACATTCATGTTACTTTGAGTGCCAGAGCCAGTTTGCCAAATTACTAATGGAAATTGATCGTCATGCTTACCCGCAATAATTTCATCACAAACGGCCGAAATTAAATCGCGTTTCTCTGATTCTAAAACTCCAAGTTCACAATTAGCATGAGCTGCGGCTTTTTTAAGGTATGCAAAACCCTTTACAATTTCATTTGGCATACTTGCAGCAGGCCCAATTTTGAAATTATTTCTTGATCGCTCAGTCTGAGCTCCCCAATATTTATCGGCAGGTACTTTTACCTCGCCCATGGTATCTTTTTCAATACGATAATCCATTTTGTTTTATTTTGAGTGTTTTGTCTATCTAATTAACAGAAGCGCAAAGGTATAAACCCATAAAAATTACTGGCTTCAAAAAGCTATGATTTTACTCATAGTTTATGTTTTGCGATTTAAAATGAATGGCTACCTTTGGCCCCATAGAAAAACTAAAAAGATGAAATTCGTAGGATTTGTAATTACCATTATCGTTGCTTCTTCAGCATTCTTTACTTTACTAGCAATCAGTGTTGGTTCAGTTGTGCTTTTCAAAAAAGACAAGGAAGAAGAAGAACCAATTTCTTTAGATTAGTTCCAGAACCTTTTCTGGCGGACGGCCAATAATGGCTTGTTTTCCATTTGTAACTATTGGTCTCTCAATTAGTTTAGGATAAGCAATCATTGCGTCTATCCATTCTTCTTGCGACAAATCTTTACCTTTAAAGTTTTCTTTGTACGCTGCCTCTCCCTTTCTTATTAGGTTTTCAGCAGGTATGTTTAACTCAATTAACAATTGCGATAATTCTTCTTTTGAAGGAATTTCTTTTAAGTATTCAACTACCTCAAAACTCATTGAATTATCTTTCATTATCTGTAGTGTTTGGCGACTTTTACTACACCTTGGATTATGATAAATTTTATGACTCATTTATTTGAAATTTAAGCAACCGAAAATAAGAACACTCGTCCATATATTAATTAAGAAAAAAGGTTTTCTTTGTAGCAAGTGGATTCAATTGTAATGATAAAATCAAGTGTTTATTCTGTAGCTAAAAACTTACGGTTTTTGGTTTTTTTTATGTTTGCTTTATTACTTGGAAATGAAGTGATTGCTCAGGATTGCACGGATTTATATGGTGCCACCGGAGAGCCATCTTCTGGGTTACAGTTTAATATATGTGTTCAAGATCCGGGGTTTGTAATTTTGAATGCTACCGCCACAGGAACAACTCCAGCCACAGCTTATACTTGGGCAGCAGGAGGAACAAACCCAGTTAAGCCGGTGGTCAGTGCAGGCACATATGTAGTTACTGTTTCAACCTCTACTAATATCTCAGCGTGTATTCTTAGCTACACTGTTACTTCTAGCGATAACCCAATACCAGATTTATCCACTTCAGATTCTATATTTTGCTCTGGTTCTCAGGGCGTGTTAAGAGCACCAGATTACTATACTTCTTATTCGTGGAGCTCAGGAACCAGTACGGATGATTCTTTGGTTGTAACAACGGCTGGGCAATACCATTTAACAGTCACTGATACGAATTCATGTGTTGGTTCTGATTCAATAGTTGTGGTGTTAGATACTCTTCCAGTAATTAATTTAGGAACCGGGAGCTCTCTATGTGTTGGCGACTCCACTACCATAGATGCAGGATTAGGATACGTATCTTATTTATGGAATACTGGTGATACAACTTCAGACCTTACTATAATTAATTCAGGTACTTATTCGGTTACTGTGGTTGACTCCAACTCATGTTCTGGGGATGATAGTTATGTGTTGAGTAATTATATTATGCCAAATGTAGATCTTGGCTTGGATGATACAATCTGTGATGGCGCAAATGTGATATTGGATGCGGGAGCAGGATATGTTACTTATAACTGGAGTAATGGTAGTACAACTCAAACGTCTATGTACGATTCCACAGGTAACCACTGGGTGGAAGTAACGGATGGAAATGGCTGTACCGGATCAGATTCAATGAATCTATTGGTTAACCCGAAACCAATTCTAGACCTAGGTCCTAATGATACTATTTGTGCTTCTGATGGATATAATTTAAATGCAGGTAACCCAGGGGGTGCAATTGTCTCCTATTTATGGTCTACCGGTTCTACTAATCAAAGTATTTCTATTGTAGCTGACCCATCTTTATCGGCAGATAAAGTGGAAGACTATTCTGTTACTATTACCGATATTAACGGTTGTGAAAATGAAGATACGTTGACCTTAACTACCTTTGTTTTGCCTTCTCCTGATTTGGGAAATGACACTTCATTTTGTACCGGAGACCCTTTTTCAATGGCGCTTTCACCCGGTATATTTTCGTCTTATATTTGGAGTAATGGAGCGTTAAGTCCGGTAATAACTATTGGTGCTAATCCTAATACATACTCTGTCACTGTTACAGATGCAAGAGGATGTCAAAATGAAGATGCAATGACAGTAACAAGTAATCCTAAACCAACCCCCAATATTGGGCCTGATGAAGATTATTGTGAAGGCTCCAATTTCACCAGGATTTTGAATGCTGGGTTTTACGAATCCTACCTATGGAATGATGGCTCTACAGGTCAAATACTCGGTGTTAGTTTTGCAGGAACTTATAGCGTAACGGTTACAGATACCAATAATTGCTCTAATTTTGATGAGGTTGTTATTACTGAAAATCCTGTGCCAGTGGTAGACTTGGGAGCGGATGTTACCTTTTGCGAGGATGAAATTGTGAACCATTTATTAGATGCCTCAGCTATGCTTCCTTCAAATAATTTTAATTTCTTATGGAATACGGGCGAAACCTCAGGGACTATTATTGCCACTAATTTTGGAATTCACTCGGTTGTTGTAACCGATCAAACTACGAATTGTTTTGCGGCAAGTTCTATGGAAATTATTGCAATGGAGAAGGCTGTTCCAGATTTGGGCGATGACGGTGTGGTTTGTCAAGGTCAATTGGTTATTCTTGATCCCCAAGTAAGTATTCCTGGTTACAATTATACTTGGAGTAACGGAGCCACAACTTCAACTACTAATATTTTTGAAACCGGTTTTTATTGGGTTCAATTAGATGCGGCAAATGGTACCTGTATGGGAATAAGAGATAGTGTTTATTATTCTCATGGAGTTTTACCAGTAGTGGACTTAGGTTCGGATCAGTATGTATGTGATGGGCAAATAGTGACTTTATTAAACGGTGCCACAAGTTTTCCTCAAGCAATTTATAAATGGCAAGATGGTTCTACTAGTAAGAGTTATGTAGTAACAGAAACGGGTACTTATGATGTGGAGGTAACCAATAATTGTGGTACAGTTGTAGATCAGGTTTATATAGAGTTTCAAGATTGTTCTAATGTATATGTGCCCAATAGCTTTACTCCAAATGGAGATGGAAGAAATGAGATTTTTTATCCATCTACTGACCAAGAGTTTTCTGAATATGGTTTTTGGGTGTACGATAGATGGGGATCATTGTTGTTCAAGACAAATGAACCCAATCATGGATGGGATGGAACTGTAAATGGAGAATTAATGAAGCCCGGAATCTACGTATGGAGAATTAGTTATGTATCTTCCTATCAAGAATTTGGCCTTCGAGTAGAAAAAACAGGCCAATTTAATCTTTTACGTTAGGATTGAATTTTAAAAATTAAGGCTTAATTAATCTTTATCTTGAATAGCTCCTTTTCCAAATTTCATTAAATAATCTTTAATAAACGGATCTAAATCGCCATCTAATACATCTTGTGTATTAGATGATTCAAAATTTGTTCGAAGGTCTTTTATTAATTTATAGGGGTGCAACACGTAATTTCGAATCTGTGATCCCCATTCAATTTTCATTTTATTTCCTTCTACCGCATCTTTCTCTTCTTGTCTTTTTCTAAGTTCAAGTTCATAAAGCTTAGATTTAAGAAGCTTTATAGCGTTGTCTTTATTCTGTAATTGAGATCTGCTTTCGGTGTTTCTTATAATTAGGCCTGACGGTTTATGCTCTAATCTCACACCAGTTTCTACCTTGTTCACATTTTGACCACCAGCACCACCAGATCTAAAAGTCTCCCATTTAATATCGCCTGGGCTAATGTCAATTTCTATAGTGTCATCAATTACCGGATACACAAAAACAGAAGAGAAACTTGTGTGTCTACGTGCATTTGAGTCAAATGGAGATATTCGGACTAATCGGTGTACGCCATTTTCGCCTTTAAGGTTTCCATAGGCAAAATCACCCTGTATCTCAAGCGATACAGACTTAATACCGGCTTCATCACCTTTTTGATAATCTACCTCTTTTACTTTTAAGCCCTTTTTCTCGGCCCACATTATATACATACGCATGAGCATAGAAGCCCAATCTTGACTTTCTGTACCGCCAGCGCCAGGGTTGATTTCAAGAACAGCGTTTAAAGTATCCTCTTCGCCAGATAGCATGTTTTTAAATTCAAGTTCGTCCAGAGCTTTGGTCAAACTAATTGTTTGAGTTTCAATATCAGCTTCTACATCTTCTCCCATTTGAGAAAACTCAATAAGAACCTCTAAATCATTAAATAGGGATTCTAACTCCTTAAAAGAATCCACCCAAAACTTAATGCGCTTGATTTCTTTAAGAATTTTTTCCGCTTTTTTGGGGTTGTCCCAAAAGGCAGGGTCTTGGGTCTTTTTTTCTTCTTCGTTAATTTGAATTAACTTATTATCTACGTCAAAGGTACCCCCTCAACGCAACCAGGCGTTCCTGCAATCTTTTAAATTGATCGGCATTAATCATTACTAAATTCTTTTAATGTTTCCCAAACTAAATGGGCCTCAAATCCTCTACTTATAGCATATTTAGCAGTTTTAGCTACTCGTTGATAGTTTTGAATGCCACTATATTTGGAATAAGCTTTATCTAAAACCTTAAATAGGGTTTGCTGATACTCTTTAGAATCAATTTGTTTTAAACCCTTTTTAATGCAATAATCAGATATATCCTTTTGTTTTAAGGCAAGAGAAATTTTTTTCCTGCCCCAATTTTTCATTCTAAACTTTCCTCTTGCAAATGTCTCACTATAGCGCTCTTCATTCAGAAAGTTTTGTTGAATTAATTCAGAAATAACCTCTTCTTTTTGATCGTTGGTTATTTGAAACTGGCTTAATTTAGTTCGAACTTCTAATTGACAACGCTCTTGATAAGCGCAATATTTCATTGCTTTTTCCAAAGCTTGTGTTACTGTATAAACTTCTTGAGCCATAACGAAGGAATTGAAACAAATCTACGAAATGTTCAATTCCTCATCGGCTGAATTCATTATTTTATACTGCATCAAAGGATAGGACGTTCTTGGAAGTACTTTTACCCACTTCCTGTACTTCATTAGCCATTTAAATTGATACTTTAATTTATTGGCTTTAAAATAGGCTTCAACAAAAGGATGTGTTTTTATACTTACCACATTTTCCTTATTTACCTCAATTGCACGTTCTAGCTTATTTTCTATCTCATCAATGATTAAGATAGTTGCCTGAACTTCCATGGTACCACCATCCTTGTTTGGAATCGTCTCGGTTGTTTTAATCTCCATTTCAGGACGAACTCTTTGACGCGTAATTTGTACTAAGCCAAACTTGCTTGGAGGCAAAATGTAGTGTTTGGAACGATCGCTAGCCATGGCTTCTGTCATATGCTGGAATAGTTTTTTTCTATTCTCCGCTTTCACCATATCAATGAAATCAACAACGATTATCCCACCTAAATCTCGCAAGCGTAGCTGCCTTGCAATTTCCTCAGCCGATTCAAGATTAACTCTAAGAGCATTATCTTCTTGAGAGACTTCCTTTTTTGCCGTGTTACCACTATTTACATCTACAACGTGTAAAGCTTCGGTGTGTTCAATAATTAAGTACGCACCACTTTTCATGGTTACGTTTCTCCCGAAGGAATGTTTTATGGCTTTTTCCACACCGTAATAATCCATTATGTTAACCTTAGTTCCTTTATAAAGCTTCAAAATATCAACTTTGTCGGGGGCTATGGTTTGAAGAAAAGATTCTAATTCTTTGAAATAATCAGCATCATCTACATAAATGTTATTAAACGATTCATTTAACAAATCTCGTAAAATTGATGTGGTTTTATCCAGTTCTCCTAGAACTCTTTGAGGGAGCTTTTTAACTTCCTGTAAATTACTATGAGCACGCTCCCATTTAGATAGCAAGTTTTTTAGGTCTCGATCCAACTCAGCCACCTTTTTTCCTTGCGCTACGGTACGAACAATTATCCCAAAATTCTTTGGTTTAATGCTTTTAATTAAACGTTTTAAACGTTCTTTTTCTTTTCGATCTCTTAATTTTGAAGAAATCGAAATCCTATCCGTAAATGGGACTAATACAATATACCTTCCTGCAATACTTAATTCCAGAGAAAGCCTAGGGCCTTTGGTAGATATTGGTTCTTTTGCTATTTGAACCAGGATCTCTTGGCCTTGTTTTAATACATCCTTAACGTTTCCGCCCTTATCAATATCGGGTTCGAGCTTAAAATCTGCTAAGCTTGAATTTGATGCTCCACCATTTCTTACAATGCGAGTATATTTTTGAACATTATCCGCTAACGGACCTAGATCAAAATAGTGCAAAAAGCCGTCCTTTTCGTACCCAACATCGATAAATGCAGCATTGAGCCCTGGGACTAGTTTTTTTAACCTACCAATGTATAGGTCGCCCACAGCATACTCACTATCGTTTTTTTCTTGGTGTAATTCAACAAGGCGCTTATCTTCTAATAATGCAACTTTGACCTGGCCAGAAGTTACATTTATAACAAGCTCTTTGTTCACCTTTTTTTGTTTTATGATGGGATTTGCCCAATACAATTATAAAAGGTAGAAATACAAAATAATGCCACCTCCCATGGAGGCAGCATTATCAAATTGATTTTAAGATGTCCGAAGAGAAATTATTTCTTCTTCTTATGTCTATTCTTTCTTAGACGTTTCTTACGCTTGTGCGTTGACATCTTGTGTCTTTTTCTTTTCTTTCCGCAAGGCATACTTACTGAATTTTTGAAGTTGTTTATAAATTCTACCTCTTTAACTGTATTGAAACACCCAAAGATTATTTGTTCTTTTTTACCCTAACTGGGTCAGTGTTTAATCTAAGATTAAACGTTTACGTTATCCTTAACTTTGTTCACAAAAGTTTTAGCCGGTTTAAAAGCTGGGATATTGTGAGCAGGAATGATAATTGTTGTATTCTTAGAGATGTTTCTACCAGTTTTTTCAGCACGTTTCTTAACGATGAAGCTACCGAATCCTCTGAAATAAACGTTTTCCCCTTCGCTTAATGCGTCCTTTACAGCATCCATATATGCTTCTACTGTAGCTAATACTTGAGCTTTTTCGATTCCTGTTTTATCTGAAACTTGTGATACTATATCTGCTTTAGTCATTTCTAACTCTTTAAAAATTACTTATTTATCTTTTTTAAGGGCGGCAAAGATACTCGTTTTTTTTAATTACAAACTCGATTTTAAGTATATTTTAGCTTTTATGGAATTTAATAAAATCTTATTGCAATGGTACGACAAAAACAAGAGAGATTTACCATGGCGAACCACTGATAATCCGTATGTTATATGGATTGCCGAAGTCGTGTTTCAACAAACCAGAATTGAGCAAGGTACACCATATTTTTTATCCTTTATTAATAAATTCCCTACCGTATTCGATTTAGCAAAAGCAAAAGAGGAAGATGTTTTAAACAAATGGCAGGGATTAGGATATTATTCAAGAGCTAGAAATTTACAGTTTTCAGCAAAATATATAGTAGATGAATTGAATGGTGAAATGCCAAGTACTTACAAGAGTTTATTAGGTCTAAAAGGCGTGGGACCGTATATAGCGGCTGAGGTGGCTTCGGTCTGTTTTAATGAAGTTGTGGCCGCGGTGGATGGTAATGTGCAAAGAGTATTATCTAGGTGTTTTGGCGTGAAGGAGGCGGTGAATTCAACAAAAGGTAGCAAAATAGTTAATGAGTTGGCTAATTCTTTAATATCCAAGCAAAGGCCTGGTGATTTTAATCAGGCATTAATGGATATGGGTTCTAGTATTTGTACACCAAAAAAACCAAAATGCGAAGAATGCATTTTTGTGGAAACATGTTGGGCAAATAGAAATGGCTTTCAATTGAAGCTTCCTAAGAAGGATAAAAAGGTTAAGGTTAGAGATAGATATTTTAACTATTATTTGATTAATGGCTCAAGTATGTTGCTAAAAAAACGTGGAGGAGGTGATGTTTGGCAAGGTTTGTATGAGCCACCGTTAATGGAAACGAACCAACCTTTTGAAATTAAAAAGGAATGTGGTTACTTACTTTTTTCATCTAAAAGGGTGCTTTCGCACCAAAGAATATATATCAAGTTTTGGGTGGTTAACGAATTGCCCGAGCATTTTAATGACCAAGATTTCCACCATGTAACGCGGTCAGAAGTCAATAACTACCCTGTACCCAAATCAATAGAACAACTTTTTTCGTCAATTGAATTTGGAAGTCTTTTTAATGGTGGTTAATAATGGTATTTTTGTTTAAAACAATATAGAATGGCAGGATCGGTAAATAAAGTAATAATTATTGGGCATTTAGGAAATGATCCAGAAGTGAGAGCATTAGAAGGTGGGGTTAATTTGGCTAGAATTTCTGTGGCTACTACTGAAACTTATACCGATAGAAATACGGGAGATAAAATTTCTAATACAGAATGGCATAGAGTTGTGATGTGGAGAGGTTTAGCGACTGTAGCTGAAAAATACTTGAAAAAAGGTGCTCAGGTTTATATTGAAGGTAAACTAAGAACTCGTTCATGGGAAGATGAAAATAAACAAACCAGGTATTCTACAGAAATTGTTGCCGATAACATGACTATGTTGGGAAGCAGAAATGATAATAATCAAATGTCGGCTACAGGTTCAACTCCTGCAGCAAGCAAGCCAGCTCCACAAGCGGCTACTCCTAGTTTACCTACAAGTGAGGAAGATGACTTACCGTTTTAAAATACACCAACCATCTTGAGCAATCTGTTGGAAATTCCTTTTTTACTGATAAACCCAGATGGCTTGTCATTTAGTGTGTTGGTTATGCTTGCCAGTTTGTTGGCATTATTAGCTTTATCTGCTATGGTTTCTGGTTCCGAAGTAGCTTTTTTCTCGTTATCACCCAAAATGGTGAGGATGCTAGAAACTCAACAAACCAAATTATCATTAACTATTCTAGAGCTAATAAATGAACCGAGAGATTTGTTGGCAACCATTCTTATATTCAACAATTTCATAAATGTAGCGGTAATATTGCTGTCATCACTAATATCCGATAGCCTATTTTCTCCTTCGGGTATTTCTATTTTTGGCTGGTGGTTTAGTGGAGTTGCTCAAGTGTTTTTGGTTAATGTTATTCTAATAACTTTTGTATTACTTGTTTTTGGTGAAGTGGTTCCTAAAGTATATGCAGCACGTGAGCCTTTGAAATTATTGCGCTTTACCGCTCCAATACTAGATTTAGTAAATACATTTTTAATAAGGACTAAGTTAACCCCGTTACTGGTAAAGTCTACAAATCTGTTTCAAATAAACTTTAAGGTGAATTCTCACAATATTACTGTTGACGATTTGCAACATGCACTTGATTTAACAAGTGTGGAGGATACAGAGCCAGAAGATAAAAAAATATTGGAAGGTGTTGTCAAATTTGGTAATACAGATGTGAAGCAAATTATGACACCAAGAGTGCAGTCAGTGTTAATTGAAATAAGCACTCCCTTTAAAGAGGTGGTGAAAATTATTAGAGAAACTCATTTTTCGCGAATTCCCATTTACTCAGAAAGTATTGATCAGGTAAAAGGTATTTTATACGCAAAGGATTTATTGCCATATCTAGATAGAGAAACAATGGATTGGGAGCCTTTAATACGCCCACCTTTTTTTGTGCCTGAGAACAAAAAAATTGATGACTTACTAAAGGAATTCCAAAGTAAAAAAACACACGTTGCTATAGTTGTAGATGAATACGGTGGAGTCTCAGGACTAGTTGCCTTGGAAGATGTTATTGAGGAAATCGTAGGAGATATTACAGATGAGTTTGACGATGATGATTTGTTTTTTTCAAAAATATCAGATGACTGTTTCATTTTTGAAGGTCAAACATCATTGATAAATATGTATCGAGCTCTTGGGGTAAAAGGAGATACTTTTGAAAGTGAAAAAGGTGAGGCAGATAGTGTTGCCGGATTTGTTTTAGAAATTGCAGGTAGAATCCCTCTAAAAGGAGAGACTATTAAATTTGATAATTGCACCTTTACCATTGAGAGTGCAGATAGAAGAAGAATTAAAAGTGTAAAAATTGAGGTGGAACGAAATGAAGCTAATTAATTGGGGGGTAATGATTGCTATTGGCTTCGCGCTATTTGCATGTCAAGAACAAAACTACGTGCCTAAACCAGTTGGGTACGCAAGAATTGATTTTGAACCACATCAGTTTATTAAATACAATCAAGATTGTCCCTTTACTTTTGAATATGGAGCCTTGTCACGCGTTAAACCTGTATTGGGAAAGAATAACTCCAAGTGCTGGTTTAATTTAGAATACCCAAAACAAAAGGCAAAGGTTCATTTTAGCTATTTGCCAATAGGCGATTTGAAAATTGAAAGCTTGACTAAGGATGCAAGAAAATTAGCTTTAGAACATCTGTCTAAGGCAGATGATTTTGAAGAAAATGTGGTGATAGACACAGCTCAAAATGTGTATGGAATAATTTATGATTTCAAGGGCAGTACAGCGTCAAATATGCAATTTTATTTAACAGATAGTGTGAATCATTTTGTGCGGGGTGCCTTGTATTTTGAGGTGACTCCCAAAGCAGATTCTTTGGCACCAGCCGAGAAATTTATTGAGGAAGAATTAAAACACCTAATTAATTCTTTTACTTGGAAATAGCATTCGTTAATCTGTGAGTTGCACTTACCATAGCTAACAGTAGTAGTAAGGCGCCAAGTTGGTGCAGCAAAGCTACTATTAGCGGAACATGAAAGAGTAAGGTGAGTATGCCAAGTGTAAATTGAATGCATACAATTATGCTAGCGAATAAAAACTTGGAACTTGTAATATGATCCGTTTTAGATTTTGATCTAAACCATAAATAAATGATTAAAATAGAAACTACATAGGCTAAGTATCTATGAGTAAATTGAATTCCCGAAGGATTATTTATTAAAGTGTCTAAAAGGTTGTTTCCGTTAAATACTTCGCTTGAAATAAACTCTCCTGGGTTCATGTTTGGCCAAAAATTATGAATCATCCCAGCGTCTTTACCAGCTACAAATGCTCCAAATACTATTTGAATACATAGAATTGCAACGGTAATAAAGGTAATTCTTTTAGTGGTGGAGTCTGCAATTACAGGCTCCGAATTGGCTTGCCATAGCCCTAAAGCGATCCAAAGAGAATAGCTTATGGTGAAAAATGCCGTTGACAAATGAGCGGCTAGCCTAAAGTGGCTAACTCGGGGTTCATGTATTAATCCACTCGACACCATATACCATCCTAAAAAACCTTGGAATGCCCCCATGGTAAGAAGAAATAAGAGCTGTTTGAGTAATTTTCCTTTTAAAAGCCCTCTTTTAAGAAAAATAAAAAATGGAATTAAAAAAACAACCCCAATTAACCTCCCGAATAAACGATGAATGTATTCCCAGAAAAAGATCCCTTTAAAATCTTCTAAAGAAAAATGATTATGGGTGGTTTTATACTCCGGAAATTTTTGATATTCCTCAAAGGTTTTTTGCCATGCCTCTTCAGAAAGCGGGGGTACAGCTCCCATAAATAAATTCCAATTAACCATAGACAACCCAGACTCTGTTAATCGGGTAATGCCTCCAATAGCTGTCATGATAAACACCATTACAGCGCCAATGATTAGCCAAATTATTACTGGTTTAAATTTTCCGGACATAGCAAATTATTGTAGCGCGAAACTACTCTAAAAATGGGTGAAGAAACAATAAAATTTTTAAAAGAAGTCCTATTTAAGCAATCCAAAAATCACCGTGAAAATAGAGGGAAGTTTTATTTCGTTAGTTTCAACAGTGTCTTCTGAGATGTTGTTTTCTTGAACGATGCCTTTAATACCAAAGAATGATATTTTCATATCATTCTTATAAATTTCAGAACTGGAAACATAATTAAGAGTAAGCAGTACCGTTCCTAATGTTGCTATTATAATGATGGCGCTCTTTTTCATGTTTGAAATACTTTTTAGGCAACGCGAAAGTAATCAAAATTAATAAAATCCACAATTCTTTAGAATTGATTTTTAGGTCTATTCGGCTGGTAATGAAAGGGGTATTTTGGGTTTGGGGCAGAAAAACCTTTGTTAAGTTCTAGCCAAAAAACATAACTAAACGGTTTATATTTGCGCTTTTTTTGACAAATGAGCGAAGAACAACAAGGGGAGATGACATTCATACAACATTTAGAGGTGTTGAGATTTCATTTAATGCGAAGTGCGATTGCTGTTTTTGTGTTTTCCATCCTTGCGTTTATCAATAAAAGCTTTTTATTTGATGAGGTTATTTTTGGTCCTAAAAGAAGTGATTTTTTTACGTTTCAAAAATTGTGTCAATTATCTGAATACCTAAATCAGAAAATTCCAAGTTTTTTTAACGATCCTACTTTACTTTGTATTGGTGCTGATTTTCCAGCCTTGCAGAATATTGATATGGCAGGTCAGTTTACCTCTCATATTATGGTTTCTATGATTGCTGGACTGGTTTTATCTTTTCCCTATATATTGTTTGAGATGTGGCGATTTATTAAGCCAGGTTTAGAACAAAATGAAGCAAAATATGCGCGAGGTATTGTTTTTTGGGCTTCCCTGTTGTTTATGACAGGGGTTTTGTTTGGCTACTATTTAATAGCTCCTCTTTCGGTTAATTTTTTCTTTACATATTCCATTAGTTCTGAGGTACAAACATTACCAACGTTATCTACTTATGTTTCAACTGTTACCGGGGTGGTTTTAGCTGCTGGAGTGGTTTTTGAGTTACCCTTAATAGTGTATTTTTTAAGCAAGGTTGGAATTCTTTCACCTCAAATTCTAAGAACATATAGGAAACATTTTGTGGTTGTGGCTTTAATTTTATCTGCAATTATTACCCCGCCCGATATCTTTTCTCAAATATTAGTCACCATTCCATTGGTGTTTTTGTATGAAATAAGTATCAGCATTTCAGGTAGAGTTATTGCTCTGAATGCCCAAAAATAAATATCCATTGATTCTTCTTAATTCAGTATATTCGCGGTAATTGTAAGTGATTATTGATAGGGTGATTTGTCAACAGTTAATCCTTGTACTTCACCAGTATTTTGCTAATAATACTAGAGTTTAATTGATTATTTCAACAAAAATAAAGCAGTATTTTTCTTTAGTGGCCATGGTTATTTTTAGCCTTGCCTCTAATGCTCAGTTGGTTAAAATTAAAGGGATGGTATCAGACTCACTTACAGGAGAACCTATACCATTTGCAAATGTTGTTTTTCAAGGTAAAAATATTGGTACCACTACCGATATTGATGGAAAATATGTACTTGAATCAGAGTGGGGGTCTAACTATTTAATTTTTTCAAGTTTAGGCTATGGTAAAAAAACTGCCAAAATCCCTACGGGAAATAACATTACAATAAACATTAAATTAGCCTCTACATCGCAAGAGTTAAAGGCCTTTGAGGTTAAATCAAAGAAGCAACGGTATAGAAATAAAGAAAACCCTGCGGTAATTTTGATTAGAAATGTGTTGGCTCATCGAGACGAGAACAGAGGTAAAACTTTTGAGTACTTTGAGTATGAGAAGTACGTTAAGCGCCAATACGATCTAAATAACTTTAATGAGAAACTATTTACTACCCGTGGAATGGAAGGGTTTAAAGTTCTTCGAGACTATGTAGATACCTCGGCACTCAATGGTAAGCCATTTTTGCCAGTCTTAATTCAAGAAAAGATTTCTGGAGTATATGAACGAAACTATGGTAAGGATGTTAAGGAAGTAGTAACTGCAACTAAGTTAAGTGGCTTTGATAATGGAAACATTAGCTCTGGTGTAGATCAATTCATGAGCAAAATTGGAGGCGATGTAGATATTTATGAGAGTAAAGTGATTTTGTTTGATAAGTCTTTTACTTCACCAATTTCAGCATTAGGACCAACTATTTACAGGTATTACATTACAGATTCTATGGAGGTAGATGGGTTTAAATTCAAAAAACTAGCTTTTTTGCCCAGGAATAAAACCATGATTGCCTTTACTGGTTTTATGTGGGTTGGAGACTCCTTAAACAATTATGCGGTTAAAAGTATTGAGTTGAATATTGATGACAGAATGAATATAAATTTTGTTCAAGATATGCGGATAACTCAAGACTTTGTAAAAACAGATGAAATTGGATGGCATATTAAAAAGGATGTCATGATTATAGATTTCCAAGTGGTAGGAAAAACCACAGGAATTTATAATACTAAAACAACTAGTTATTCTAAATACAAGGTGAATCACCAAAGGCCTGATGAGTTTTATAAACATGGAAGTTCTTTAACCTATGACGTTGACGAAGAAGAGTTACCTGAAGAGTTTTGGGAAGAAAATAGACACGAAGAATTATCTGAAAGTGAGGTAGGTGTTTATGAATTAGCAGATACCATTCAAAACATTAGACAGTTTAAAACATTAAATACCATAGTTAGAATGTTAGGCTCTGCCTATGTGGGTGTTAACAAAGTTGAAATAGGTCCGGTTACCTCATTATTGAGCTATAACTTTGTTGAGGGAGCTAGAATACGAACAGGTTTTAGAACAAAATTAAAGTTTAGTAAAAAATGGAGGCTGTCTGGTTGGGCTGCATATGGATTTAAAGATAAGAAATTTAAATACGGTGGTAAGGTAGAACACTACTTTAGTAAAAATCCGTATAGAAGGCTTACTATGGAGTATTACAACAATATTTACCAACCAGGGTTTGCTATTAAAAACATTCCTCAAGATCACTGGATTCTGTCTTCAACTATTCCCAATTATAATATGTTTTATGAAAAAAAGTTTTCTACCGAGTATGTTCATGAATGGTATAATGGGTTTTCCAATTCTATTTCGGTTAATGCCCGTGAATTAAGAGCCACTCCATATAATGAAATGGTATATCAAGGTACTAACAATGTTTTAGAGGTATTGCATGACAATTACATTTCTGTAGGTGCTAGACTTTCCATAAATGAAAGATTTTTACAGGGAGAATATTCAAGGAGCCCTATTAAAACATCTGCACCAGTTTTTAAGTTTAAATATTCATATTCTAATCCATTATTTGGTAGTAGTTACGAGTATCATAGGTTGTTTTTAAGGATCGAAAAAAGGTTTATGCCGGGTATTTTAGGATTTACAGATGTAGAAATTGAAGGGAATAGACTTTTTGGAAAGGTGCCATATCCGTTGTTGATAAATCACCGAGGAAATCAAACAATTACATATGATAAGACGGTTTTCAATACAATGAATTACATGGAGTTTGCCAGTGATCAAAGTGTCGCTTTATTTGTGGAACATCATTTTAACGGTTTGTTTTTTGGCTTTTTCCCGTTATTAAAGAAAACTAAAATGAGATTAGTATTATCTGGTAGAGTATTGGCCGGTAAAGTATCTGATCAAAACAAGAATCTAAATGATTCTGAATTATTAAATTTCCCGCTTACATTAAGTACTTTAGAAGGAAAACCATATTCGGAGGTAGGAATTGGAGTGGAAAACATTTTTAATATATTTAGAATAGATTTAGTTAAAAGATTAGAATATATGGAAGACTTTAGGCCTGTAGATACCACCTTTGGAATACGGGGTTTAGAGGCTAAATTTTCGTTTAAATTAAAGTTTTAAAATGAAGTTATTTGCAGACAATATTGTAAAAAAGTACAAGAGCCGTACCGTGGTTAAAGGGGTATCTGTAGAAGTCTCTCAAGGTGAGATAGTTGGGCTTTTGGGTCCTAATGGAGCTGGTAAAACAACTTCTTTTTATATGATGGTTGGGTTAATAAAGCCCAATGGAGGTAAAGTATATTTAGACTCTAAAGATATTACCAAAATGCCCATGTATCAGAGAGCGCAGCTTGGAATTGGGTACTTACCTCAAGAAGCTTCTGTTTTTAGAAAGCTAAGTATTGAAGACAATATCATGTCTATTTTGGAAATGACTAAACTTTCTAAAACCGAACAGAAAGCCAAATTAGAAGAGCTTATTGATGAATTTAGTTTGGGACATGTGCGTCATAATCGGGGTGATTTGCTTTCGGGTGGAGAACGAAGAAGATGTGAAATTGCACGAGCGTTAGCAGTAGACCCCAAGTTTATTTTATTAGATGAGCCATTTGCAGGGGTTGACCCAATTGCAGTAGAAGATATTCAAGCTATTGTGCATAAGTTGAAATATAGAAATATTGGTATTCTTATTACAGATCATAATGTACAGGAAACCCTATCAATAACAGATAGAGCATACCTGCTGTTTGAAGGTAGTTTGATAAAGGCAGGAACAGCCGAAGAATTAGCGGCAGATGAACAAGTTCGTAGAGTGTATTTAGGACAAAACTTTGAACTTAGAAGGAAGAAATTTGATAAGGATATAAAGCTTGAAAAGAATGTAACTTTAGAAGACAACTAAATTAAAAAGCCCTTCAACTTTAATTGAAGGGCTTTTCTTTTGCATTACGTTTTTTATTGCTCTTTTGGGCTTAACTCAATGTAAGGAATCAAACATTCCTCCAATGAAATTCCTCCATGCTGAAAGGTATCTCTGTAATACCCAACATAATAATTGTAGTTGTTTGGGTAAGCAAAAAACTTATCTTCTTTAGCAAAAACAAAAGAAGAAGAAACATTCACTTTTGGTAACCCCGCTTCATGTGGTTTGGCTACGGCTAGCACATCTTTACCGTTATACTGTAACGATTTTCCCACTTTGTATCTTAAATTGGTATTCGTGTTTTTGTCACCTTGCACTTTAGTAGGTTCACCAACTTTAATGCTTCCGTGATCCGTAGTTACCACCACTTTACACCCCTTTTCTGCCATTACTTGCATCATTTCAAATAAAGCGGAGTGTTCAAACCAACTTTTTGCAATGGAGCGATAAGCTGCCTCATCATCTGCAAGTTCTCTAATTACTTCCATCTCAGTTCTTGCGTGCGAAAGCATATCCACAAAATTGTATACAATCACATTTAGCTCATTGCTCATTAAGTTGGGTAAATTCTGTAGCAGCTTTTTACCATTGGCTAGATTGGTGATCTTGTTGTAACTGAATTTTATATGCTTTCCTTCCCGTTTTAAATTACCTTCCAAGAAATCCTTTTCGTGCATATTTTTCCCGCCTTCATCATTCTCATTTAACCATAAATTCGGATAAGCTCGTTCTATTTCAGAAGGCATCATACCTGCAAACATGGCATTTCGAGCATATTGAGTAGCTGTAGGTAAAATTCCATAATACGCTTCTTCAGAATCAACTCTGTAATATTGTTCTAATAAAGGACGAATAATTTTCCAATGGTCATATCTCAAATTATCAATAACTACTAGAAATACCGGGCTTCCCGATTTTATTTGAGGAAAAACTCTTTCTGCTAATAGTCTGTGACTCATTAATGGAGCATTTTCTTCATCTTGAATCCAGTCTACATAGTTTTTTTCAACGTGTTTAGAAAACTGAGCATTCGCTTCTGATTTTTGCATCGCAAAAACTTCCTTCATGCTGTCGTCACCAGATTTTTCTAATTCCATTTCCCAATATACCATGTCTTGGTATAGTTCAACCCATTCATCATTTGATAAACGATCGCCTAACCTCATGCCAATGTTTCGGAACTCTTGTTGGTAATTACTTGTGGTTTTTTCGCTAACCAGTTTCTTCGTGTCTAAGTTCTTTTTAATGGATAGAAGAATTTGGCTAGGATTAACCGGTTTAATCAAATAATCAGAAATTTGCCCGCCTATAGCACTCTCCATGATCTCTTCCTCTTCACTTTTTGTAATCATGATTATGGGAAGTGTGGGGTTTTTTGATTTGATTCTTTGTAAAGTTTCTAATCCAGTTAAGCCCGGCATATTTTCATCCAAAAACACAATGTCTACATGATCCTCTTCTTCTAAAATCTCCAAAGCGTCATCGCCACTCTTAGCTTCAAGTACTTCATATCCTTTTTCCTTCAAAAAGAAAATGTGCGGTTTAAGCAAATCTATTTCATCATCTGCCCACAAGATTTTAACGTTCATAGTTTGTATTTTTGTGTTATTATTTGATTCCCAACAAAGGAACAGTTTTGTAATGTAAATAAAGCCATTTATATGTCGGATTTAACGAATATTAAAAGCAAGATCTTTAACGACCCTTTATATGGTTTTATTTCCATTCACCGAGGAATTATTTATAAAGTAATTGAGCACCCTTGGTTTCAAAGACTTAGAAGGATTAATCAACTAGGGCTGACCAATGTAGTTTATACTGGGGCAAACCACTCTCGATTTCAGCATACTCTTGGAGCCTACCATTTGATGAATCAAGCTATTTCTGTGATTCGCGATAAAGGCCATGAAGTAACCAATGAGGAAGCAGAAGGTGTGTATCTCGCTATTTTATTACATGATATTGGACATGGCCCTTTTTCCCATACGCTGGAACATAGTATAATTGAAGGGGTTAGTCATGAAGACATTTCTATTCAATTCATGAAGGCTCTGTCCAAAGAATTCGATGGAGCTTTAGACCTTGCCATTTCCATTTTTACCAATAAATATCACAAAACATATCTTCATCAATTAGTTTCTAGTCAGTTAGATATGGATAGGTTGGATTATTTAATGAGAGATAGTTTCTTTACCGGAGTTTCTGAGGGAGTTGTTGGGTCAGAGCGAATTATTCAGATGTTAGATGTAGCTGATGGTAACCTGGTTGTAGAAGCAAAGGGAATTTACTCTATTGAAAAATTTATTATTGCTAGACGATTAATGTATTGGCAAGTGTACCTGCATAAAACGGTTTTAAGTGCCGAGAACCTTTTGGTAAGAGTGATGAAACGTGCAGCAGAACTAAGTCGGGAAGGAGTTGATTTATATGCAAGTCCAGCATTGAAGTTTTTTATGAATTCTCGCATCAAAAAAACGGACTTCCAAACAAACCCGAATGTGTTGGATTTATTCTCTCAATTAGATGATTTTGATGTTATTAGTGCCATAAAAGTGTGGCAAAATTGTGAGGATAAAGTGTTGAGTTTGCTGTCTCAAAAATTAATAAAAAGACAGTTGCTAAAAGTGCGTTTTAGCGATGAAAAATTTAGGGAGCAAGAAATTAAAGCCAAAAAGAAACAAGCTCAAACAATCTTAGGGTTATCCGAAAAAGAATCTGAGTATTTTGTTATAACAGGAAAGGTAGAGAATAGAGCTTTTAAGCCAACTTCTGAACATATTCATATCTTACATAAAGACGGTGGAGTGCATCACATTGGTGATGACGCTGCGTTATTAAATATTTCGGTTCTTTCAGAGCCAGTTGTTAAGCATTTTGTGTGTTTTCCAGTTTAGAAAAATCGGCTCAAAACATTGATATTTACCAAATAAATGGGTGTTAATAAAATTGAGTATTACCATCTGTAGTACCCCTTTAAAACCTTATTTTTGGCGCTAACGTATCAGTTTTAAAGAATAAAGAAACATGGAGTTTAGTGCAGGCCAACTTGCAGGTTTATTAGAAGGTAAACTTGAAGGAAATCCGGAAGTGATGTTGAATGACTTGGCTCAGATAGAAAAGGGTAAAGCCGGCTCTGTATGTTTCCTGTCTGATATGAAATATGCAGAATTTCTGTATTCCACAAATGCCAGTGCAGCTATTGTAAGTCATGAGTTTGTGGCTGAAAAATCTCTACCATCATCTTTAAGTTTAATTAGAGTAGAGAACCCAAGACTCTCTGTAGGGAAAATTTTGGAAGTATATCATCAATACAAAAACAGTTCAACAGGTATTCATAAGTCTGCCGTAATAGAGGAATCTGCTACAATTGGTGAGAATGTAATGATTGGGGCTAACGTTTATATTGGGGAGAATACAGTTATTGGTGATAATTGTCGATTAAAAGCGGGTGTAACCGTTGGAAATAATGTGAAAGTGGGTGCAAATACTCATATGCATTTCAATGTAACGGTTGAGGATGATTCTATAATCGGTAATCATTGCGTTTTTCAACCAGGAGCAGTTATTGGAAGTGAAGGGTTTGGTTTTCAGCCTAACTCCGATAACAACTACCAAAAATTATATCATATTGGAAATGTAATCATTGAAGATTACGTGGAATTAGGAGCTAATACTTGTGTGGATAGAGGAACAATTGG
>JBMYWA010000039.1:0-21652 GCA_049606935.1 Salibacteraceae bacterium | reverse complement strand
CTCCCGACTTCCATCTTCCATTTTACAATAACTCAATTACACCTGCTGCACCTTGTCCGGTACCAACACACATAGTAACCATTCCTTTTTTCTGATTACGTAATTTCATTTCTTCAATTAATTGAACCGTTAGTTTTGCTCCAGTACAACCTAGTGGATGACCTAACGCAATTGCTCCACCATTAACATTTACAATGTCTGGATTAATACCCGTTTCTTGCAATACTGCTAGCGATTGAGACGCAAATGCTTCATTTAATTCAAATAGCTCAATATCATTTACATTTAATCCAGCCATTTTTGCGGCCTTTGGAATAGCATCTACTGGTCCAATACCCATAATTCTTGGTTCTACACCAACTACAGCGTACGAACTCAATTTGGCAATAGGAGTAGCTCCGGTTTCTTTCATCATTTTTTCTGACATCAATACCACAAATGCAGCTCCATCAGAAGTTTGAGATGCGTTACCTGCAGTCACCGTTCCTTTGGCATCAAATACGGGACGTAACCTAGATAAAGCCTCCACCGTAGTTCCTGCTCTAACCCCTTCATCCGTATCTGCCACATAATTTCTTACTTGACGTTTACCATTTTCATCTAAATAAACTTGTTCAACATCAATAGGAATTATTCCAGATTTGAATCTTCCGCTTTCAATGGCTTCGGCCGCTTTACGTTGCGAGTGGTAAGCAAACTCATCTTGAGCTTCTCTACTAATTTTGTATTGCTGTGCAACGGCTTCGGCTGTTAATCCCATACCCCAATACCATTCAGGGTTTTCTTTTGAGATTTTAGCGTTCGGTACTAGTCTCCAACCTCCAAACGGAATGGGCGACATGGTTTCTACACCCCCGGCAATAATACAATCAGCCATACCCGCATGAATTTGTTGAGCGCCTAATGCAATGGTTTGTAGTCCGGAAGAACAGTACCTATTTACGGTCATTCCAGGAACTTTATCGGTATCTAAACTCAATAAAGAAATCATTCTACCTATGTTTAAGCCTTGCTCAGCTTCGGGAGTGGCATTCCCCACAATAACATCGTCAATTCGTTCTTTATCTAAATTGGGTACTTCTTTGAGAAGACCTTTAATTACTTGCGCAGCCATATCATCTGGTCGGGTGAATCGAAACATTCCCTTTCCTGATTTACCTACGGCCGATCTTTTTGCTGCTACTATATATGCATCCATGATTCTTCTCTTTTTTTAGTTTCTTAAAATCTTTCCTTTCGTAACGATGCTTTGGATTCTCTCCAAAGTTTTTCGCTCGGTACATAATTCTAAGAAAGCCTTTCTTTCTAGGTCTAATAAATATTGTTCTGAAACTTCGGTGGTTTCTGATAAATCGCCACCGGCTAGTACGGTACCCAATTTGATAGAAATTAACTCATCGTGTTTTGACATGTAATTTCCGCTCAACATGGAGTTAGCTCCTGAGTATACTAAACCAAGAGCTTCTTGTCCATAAACCTTAATATCTGTACGTTGAGTAGGTTGGGTATATCCTTTTTCAGCCATTAATAAAGCAGATTGCTTTGCGTAGGCTAAATGATAGTCTCTACTAACAATCACTTCATCAATACCTTCACGCAGATACCCTAATTCAAAGCCTTCGTAGGCAGAAGTAGCTACTTTAGCTTGTCCAACGGTTAAGAATCTATTTCTAAATTGATTGGTACGGATGTCGCCATCTTTAATTTCATCACTTAAACGTAAAGCAAACTCTTTTGAACCGCCCCCACCTGGGATGAGGCCAACTCCAAATTCTACTAATCCAATATAGGTTTCTGCATGAGCAATTACCTTATCGGCATGCATACTTATTTCACAGCCCCCGCCAAGAGCCATTCCATGAGGTGCTACAATTACAGGGATTGAAGAGTAGCGAATTCTCATCACGGTATTTTGAAAACTTCTAATGGCAAAATCAAGCTCATCGTACTCTTGCTCTACCGCAAACATGAAAATCATTCCCACATTCGCACCGGCCGAGAAGTTTTCTCCTTCGTTCGAAATCACTAATGCCTTGTAATCTGCCTCAGCCATATCAATGGCTTTGTTTATTCCACTAATAACTTCGCCACCAATGGTGTTCATCTTACTATGGAATTCTAAATTAATTACGCCATCTCCTAAGTCAATGATGGAACAATCGTTGTTTTTCCACAAGGTATTTTCATCTCTTAAAAGAGCTAGACTCAATGTTTTTTCTTGGCCAGGAATTTCTTTGTAAGATTTTGAAGGAATATCGTAGTACAATTTCTTGCCAGCTTCTACTTTATAAAAAGAGGTAAACCCTGCTTCTTTCATTTCGTAAATCCAAGCGGCAGGTTTTTTCCCCGCTTCCTCTGTTGCTTTTAAACCTTCTTCAAAGCCTACGGCATCCCACGCTTCAAATGGTCCTTGTTGCCATCCAAATCCTGCACGAAGTGCGTCATCCATACGATAAACTTCATCGCTAATTTCTGGGATACGATTAGTCACGTAAGCAAATAAACTGGTGAAAACACTTCTATAAAATTCACCTGCTTTGTCAGTACCACCAAAAAGCACTTTCATTCTTTTTGACAAATCGGTGATGGGTTTTGTCATTTCCAAAGTTGGAAATTTTACCCGCTGTTTTGGCTCATATTCAAGAGTTGTAAGATTCAATGAAAGAATTTGACTTTTTCCATTTTCATCTTTTACTTTTTTATAAAACCCTTGTTTGGTTTTAGATCCTAACCATTTGTTGTCAATCATTTTACCTACATAATCAGGTAAGGTGAAAAGCGAATTGGCTTCATCGTTAGGTGTGTTTTCTTTTAAACCGTTAGCTACAAGAACTAGTGTATCTAATCCAACTACATCTGCAGTTCGGAAAGTAGCTGATTTAGGACGTCCAAGAACAGGACCGGTTAGTTTATCTACTTCATCAACGGTAAGTCCCAATTCTTTTACCGAATGGAATAGTGCCATGATAGCAAAAACTCCAATACGATTCGCAATAAATGCCGGTGTATCCTTACATAAAACTGTGGTTTTACCTAAAATTTTCTTGCCATAATCCATTAAGAAATCAACTACCGCTGGTTTAGTTTCTGCCGTTGGGATGATTTCGAATAAACGTAAATAACGCGGAGGATTGAAAAAGTGTGTTCCACAGAAATGCGCTTTAAAATCATCACTTCGCCCGTCTAGCATTAAATGAATTGGAATTCCGGAAGTATTTGAGGTGATTAAAGTTCCTGGCTTTCTGTATTTTTCTACCTGTTCAAATACAATTTTTTTAATGTCTAATCTTTCAATCACCACTTCAATTATCCAATCGTAATCTGCAATTTTAGACATATCGTCATCAAAATTTCCAGTAGTTATCCTTTTTGCAAATTTTGCAGAGTAAAGAGGAGCTGGCTTTGATTTGATGGAGGCTTTTAAATGGCCATCAACTAAGGCGTTGCGTTCTTTCTTATTGGTAGATTCTTTCGCTTCATTTGGAACAATGTCAAGTAATAAAACTTGACAGCCTACATTAGCGAAATGAGCAGCAATTGCCGATCCCATGACTCCGGAACCTAAAACGGCCACTTTTCTAATAGCTCTTTTCATTCTTGTTGATTATTTAGTCTGACTAGAGATAGTCAATTTATTTTTTTCTTTTTTTGAATAGTTCACTTTCTAAAACCTCATTTATTTTCCCGATAGAGGAGAAGAAGTTTTCTTTTTCTATGTTGGTTAGCTTACCATCAATTATGGTGTTAAAGTCTATTACCACTTTTTTGGCAATTTCTCTTTGTTCCACACCAAAATCAGTAAGCATAATTCTTATTACACGTTTATCTAAAGCGTCTGTTCTTTTTACTATAAGATTTTCAGCTTGCATTGTTTTTAGGGTCCGTGTTAAGCTTCTAGATTCCATGCCCATTAAAGGACCTAATTTAGTGGAAGGCGTTCCGTTTTCTGGGTCTATTTTTAGTAAAGCATAGCCAATAGACATATTAACGCCATGTTCTTGAGCTATAGAATTGTACAACCTAGAAATTTTGTACCAAGCCCATCTTATGTGAAAATCAAATGTCTCGTTAGATTTCATTTTGTTTTATTTCGACCCTAAATTTTAAGGAATGAATACTGTTTTTGTTGAATGTTTTGTTACCATAAACCCATTGTATTTTTTTATATTCTATACCTTTGGGAGTATTCAATCAAATATTTCGCGACCAAATATAGTATGCTTGCATAACAATAACAAAATCATTTACTCATTTATTACGTTTTTTTAGCAAAAAATGCGCGTTTTGGTCGTAAAAACGTCAATTATTCGCCAAAACCTCAAATAAATTTGATATCTCATACACCTGAACCATGAAGAATATTTTAATAGAACGGTTTTTAAATATTAGAAATAAAACAGTAGCCATTTGCGCTCCGCTTCATACCGAAGATTATGTAGCGCAGCCCGTTGAAGATGTGAGCCCTCCAAAATGGCATTTGGCACATACCACTTGGTTTTTCGAAACTTTTGTTTTGAAAGTAGATGTAGAGTATGATTTATTTGATGAACATTTCAATTATTTGTTTAATTCGTATTATAACAACATTGGAGAAAGAGTTTCTAGAAACAAAAGAGGAGACATAACTAGACCTGGAGTAGAAAGGATTTTGGAGTATAGGTCGCATGTAAATGATCATATGGTTTTGTTTATGGAACACATGACCAACGATGAATTTGTAAAATGGAAACCTATTATTGAACTAGGACTTCAGCATGAACAACAGCACCAAGAATTACTATGGACAGATTTAAAATTCATTTTAGGTGTGAGCCCAATATTTCCGATTTATGCAGACGTGAATCCAATAGATAATGTGTTAGAAAAAAGGGAAATGAGCTTTATTTCTGTTCCGGCTGGAATGCACGAGATAGGGTATAAAGGGGATGACTTCCATTTTGATAACGAGTTGGGGGTACACCAGGTGTATTTGCCGGATTATAAAATAGCCGACAGGTTAGTGACCAACGAAGAGTATATGGAGTTTGTAAATTCAGGCGCATATCAAAATTTTAATTTGTGGCATGATGAAGCTTGGAAATGGATAAATGATAACGGGGTAGATTCCCCACTTTATTGGCGACATATTAATGGGGGCTGGTTTGAATTTTCATTAACCGGTTTAGAGGAAATAGATCCTCATAAAGCAGTTTCGCATATTAGTTACTTTGAGGCCTGGGCCTATGCTCAATGGAAAGGAATGCGCTTGCCAACAGAATTTGAATGGGAAGCAGCAAGCAATAAATTTGAATGGGGACATCGGTGGGAGTGGACCAATAGTGCCTACCTTGCCTATCCTAATTATACAAAAGCCAAAGGAGCCATAGGAGAATACAATGGGAAGTTTATGGTGAATCAAATGGTATTAAGAGGGTGTTCTGTAGCTACACCTAAAAATCATTCTAGGAATACCTACCGCAATTTTTGGCCGGCAAGCGCTAAAACACAATTTTCAGGAATCCGCTTAGCGCAATAAAACAAAAAAACAATGAACACCGTTACACAACTATCTCAATTTGCTAAAGATACCATTGAGGGGCTTAAAAAGCCTCAAAAAACCATGATGTCTAAGTATTTCTATGATGCAAAAGGAGATGCCATTTTTCAAGAAATAATGGCCATGCCGGAATATTATCTTACCAGATCCGAGATGGAAATATTTGAAACGCAAAAGGATGAAATATTTCGACAAGTTTGTCCAAAAGGATTGCCATTTAATTTAATTGAGCTAGGTGCAGGCGATGGGTCCAAAACAAAAGTGCTTTTAAAGCACTTTATTAAAATGGGAATTGACTTTACTTATTATCCGGTAGATATTTCTCAGCACATTTTGGAAGAACTAATAGCAATGTTAAAAGTGGAAGTGCCAGGGCTAGATGTAAGACCGTTAAATATGGATTATTTTGAGGCTTTACAGTATATGGAACAATTTACTGGACGTAAAAATGTAACGATGTTTCTGGGGTCTAATATTGGCAATTTTCAAGAGGAGCGTTTAAATGGATTTTTAGCCAAACTGCAAAGCCATTTTAAACCAAATGATAAATTATTGCTTGGTGTAGATTTGAAAAAGGATCCTGATATTATTCTAGAAGCTTATAATGACGCTGCCGGAATTACAGCATCTTTTAATATGAATTTGCTTTTTAGAATGAACACTGAGTTGGGAGCTAACTTTAAGTTAGATAAGTTTAAACATTACGCCATGTACGAACCAGTAACTGGTGAGGCAAGAAGTTATGTGGTATCTTTAGAAAACCAATCTGTAAAATTTAAAGATTTAGAATTTGAAGCTGATTTTGAAACTGGAGAATGTATCCATACAGAAATTAGCAGAAAATATTCTATAAATAAATTGCAGGAGCTCTCCGAAAAGAATGGGTTCGTGACCTCTAAAAATTTCTATGATTCTAAAAATTACTATGTAAATACAATGTGGGAGGTGATATAGAGTTGCAAAACTCTGGGAATATTATAAAAGTTTTGTACCGGCAAGAATTTTTTTCGTTTTAGAGAAAAAAAATTAGAATTCTGCGTTAAACCACTTTTCAAATTTTTTACCCCCACATCTGGTAAAACCTATTTTCACAGCAGTATAGGAGGGTAGTTCTAGAACTGGGTCTAGGCTAGAGGTTAATGAAGTAATATCAATATCGCTCGATAAGAAAGCCCAATCACCATAACGAGTACCTCCTTCCAGATAGGGTTCTGTATGCCATTTGAATGAAATGGGCTGTGTAAGCTCATTTGTTCCATTTGTAATTTGAACATAAGCAGATTCTAATTGGCTTATATCAAAAATAAAAAGATTACCAGAGAAGGTATCGAAATAGTAATTTGGATGGGTTCGTAATTTAATATTAAAAGTTGTTGAGGTGATTTTTAAATCATTATGGACGGTGTTAAGTACGTTATTTAATTTATAGTCTTTATCAATAGCCATAAATTCATCACCGTTAAATACGCCTCCTTCATCGCACAAATTTCCAGGGTTATAATTTAATACAGTTTCAAACCCTAATGCTACTACCAACGAACCAGACGAGTAATCTTTGCAGTAATAACTTACTTTTATTTGATGGTTAATACCAGGTTGATTGACTACAAAAGGTATTCGCCAAACGGGTATGGAATTGTTGTTTAAAGCTAAGTCGTCTTCATTTGGCAAGTATAAAAATTTAGAGTTTTCAAGGTATCCAAAAGCAGGGGTAGAACAAGAAATTTCTATATGGTCAACATCTTGTAACACTTCTGCCAAAATATCACCTCTAAATTCTAGTTGCGTATTATTATTGTCTTGAATGGTAACTTCAGGGTCTTTTTCTCCACAGGTAGCGTAATTTACTGTACTCTCATTTTCACCATCTTCAGAAGGTTTTTCGCAAGAAGCAAATCCTAAAATAATGGCACTAAAGAATAATGTAGTTATGGAAGCGGTAATTGGTATAGATTTAAACATTTGCAATTTTATTAAGGTTTAGACAAATTACAAAAAATAACCTTTCGATTTGTAGGTAACCACAAAATTTCATCTATTGGCTTCAAACTCTTCAATTACTTTTTCTTCTTTTTCTTGGCTTTCTTTTTACCCGCTTTCTTTTTTTGAAGCGCTTCTACTTCTTCAATTTCTTTCATCATAGCTGCGATTGAATCTGCTTTCTCGCTAGTAGCAAACATAATGTCATGGTAATCATCCTTAGAAATGTCTAAAACCTTAATTTTCTTGGTAACAAACTCTTCTATTTTTTCCAGCATCTCTTTTTCCGATTCGCTACAGAATGAAACGGCAATTCCTTTCTTTTTTCCCCTTCCAGTACGACCAATTCTGTGAACGTAAGTTTCTGGGCTTTCATCAGGAAGGTCATAATTAATTACAAAATCAACATCCGGAATATCAATTCCTCGGGCACTCACATCGGTTGCAATCAAAACACGGTTTGAGCCATCTTTGAAATTTTTTAATACCTTTTCTCTATGGGTTTGAACAATATCTCCGTGAATGGTTTCGGTTTTTATACCTACTCGGTCCATTGCATTTCTTACTCTTTCGGCTCTTACTTTAGTTCTGACAAAAACTAAAATTTTCGATTTTTTTTCGTCCTTAATAAATCTCTCTAAAAAGAATCTTTTATCGTCCATTTCAATAAAAGCCACCGAGTGTTCTACATTTTTAGAAACAGGGTCTTTTGGTGAAATTTGAATTCTTATAGGGTTGTTTACTAATGAATGAGCGAGCTTTTTAATCTTTTTGTTAATGGTAGCAGAGAAAAATAATGTTTGATGTCGTTTTGGTAAATATTTTTTTACATCTTCAATATCCTTATAAAAGCCTAAATCAAGCATATGATCTGCTTCATCTAGTATGAGATAATTAACCCTATGAAGTTTGATGTGCAGTTGGCTAATTAAATCAAACATTCGCCCCGGAGTAGCTACTAATACATCCACCCCTTTTTCAAGTTGTTTAATTTGTGGGTCTTGTTCCACACCTCCATATACCGCAAGTGTGTTTACTTGAAGTTTTTTACCAATGGTTTCAAATACATCGGCAATTTGAATTACTAATTCGCGGGTAGGAGCCATAACCACACATTTTATTCCATCGGTTCTTCGTTCATTTTTAGATTTTTGAATCATATCCAAAATTGGAATAACAAATGCGGCTGTTTTTCCAGTACCAGTTTGCGCAATAGCTAGCACATCTTCTCCTCTTAAAATAGGAGAAATAGCCTTGTATTGGATGTCTGTAGGACGTCTGTAATTTAACTTCCTTAACTGATCTTTAATTCGCTCGGTAATATGATAATCATCAAATTTCATGATGCAAAGATAGAACCAAGAAAGTTAGATATAACTATGGATTTATTGATTTGAAAAATGGAATTTTAGGGTAGTGGAATGAAACCTAGAAAGTTTTGAATTGTACTTTTCTTCTTTTTTCAACAATGTAGAAAGACATGTAAACTCCGTCTTGTGATGACTTTAATGTAATTGGAATATTGTTTTTAGAAAGTTTGTAAGTATCCCCCAAAATAGTTTCATCCATAGTCAAAGTATACTCTCCATTTGGTAGGTAAAATTCAAAGTGACCATCAATATCGGTTAGCGTATTATAAGAACGGTTTCCTATAGCACTAATTTTTATTCTTGACATGTCAAAAACCTTATCCTTATCGGCAACCGCAATTTTTTGGCGGTCTAAAATTACATCTCCATAAACTTTAACCCCTCTCATAAAAGGAATTAAAATTTGCCCACTATTTAAAATGGTAATAGAATCCTCAATATTTGGGAACCAACCTTCCATTTTATCTAATGCAATAATTGACATTGGGTATCTTCCAACAGGCATATTAGCCACTTCGGCTTGCCCTTTTGCATTTGTAATTACTTCATTTCCATCAATTCTAACAATTACGTTTTCCATAATTGGTTCATCTTTATCATGCATATGGTTACCATTAACATCATAAAATGCGGTAATGGTATTAGTAGCATGATGATTTTTTGCGAATGGAATTGGAATACCAAACTCTTTACGAACGCTAATGTTTACGTTTACATTACTGTTAGATGTAGCACCTCTTGGGTTGCCTACTGCGTTGTTTAGGTTATAAGAATTGTATACAGATGAATAATCGCTTGAAGAATAAGTCATATTCATTTCTACACCATATCTCCATCCTGAATTAGTGAAATAATAGAACTGTGGATATAAGCCAACATTATGACCATCAAAACGATTGTTGTAGTTATAAGTGAAAGAATTCTCTAAAACATAATGAGGGTTTTTAAATTGGTATTGGTTTTGAACCGAAACTCTGAACGATTGAGGAGTAACCCCTTCTCGCTGCATATTTACCAATGCATTGGTTGACATTGCTCCGTAGTTGTACTTCATGGTGAAATTCCATACTCTGTAACGCAGTAATCCAGATAATTCAAAGGTGAAATAATCTGATTGTACAGGAACGTTTATAGGGTCATTATAACCTGCTTTTAAGAAAACAGAAGACAGAATGTTTTTTTGAAAATCAAAGTTAGAATATCTAAAAGAAAGACCTCTTGAATGTACATTGTTTGCTAAATATTCAGAAATATTATAAAACACCCCCGGTTGAACTGTTCCGTGACGTGTAGATTTACTAAAGATGATATTGTTGTAAACCATTTTTTGTTTGTACGGAAGGTTGTTACCAAAGGTGTTGAACGATGTCATGTCTTGGTAGTTATTGTTCACGTAAATATTAAAGTCGGGTTTTACACTAATAGAAGTACGGTGTGTACCTGTTAACCTTTCTAATGCACCGTAACTAAAGTTAGGATCGTTGTATCTACCTGTAATGCTCGTTTTTACTTTTTTCTTAAAATAGTTTGTAGAAAAATTGGCGCCAATTAAATATCCAGTAACTGATAATTCACGGCCTGGAGCATTAACTCTTCTTTGAGAACCTGCAGCCATGAAGTTGAAAAATAGTTTTTTCTTAATGTTAAATGAAGGGTTTAAGGTTGCTACATCAATAGTAGTTTGCGTTTTGTAATCAATACCTCTACCAATTTTTCCGCCAATTTTAAAGTCTTCGCTTAATTTAAATTCATGACCTAAGCCAAAAGACTCTGTTCTAGCTGTTTTAAGCAAACTCGGATCACGTACGTAAAATGCTGACGTTTTTTGCTTATCTGCATAAGAATGTGATGCTTTAATTCCTTGACCAAAATTGTAAACTCCAATTAAGTTACCACTTACCTGACCAACTTCAACTGTTGTATTTCTATCGTAGTACCCCACATACCAAGGAACATTTTTTAATAATTTGTCGTTCCAATAAGCTTGAGAATAATTTAGTTGTGCGTAATAAGCTAAACTTGAGTTTTCATTTAACTGTTTGAAACCTCTTAGGTTAACAGACATAAATGTGAAGTCAGATAATATGTTTTGAACGTTCGCCTCCAATGTTAATGGTAAGTTTGGATATCCATAAGGAGAAACTTTGACATTATTTGGAAGCTTTACAATATCCACTTTGTTACCTTTTTTATAAATGTCGCTACCTAATCCTTTTGGTTCAGAAGAGTTAATGTAAACAGAGTGTTTTTTGTAGTTTAAACTTGAATTTGGATCGTGATTTTGTAAAGAAACCTTTCTGAAATTTCTCTTATCCACATCACCCGTTGAAGCTCTGTAGGTAAATGTGGTATCATGTCCAGGTAATAAGGTTATGGTATTTGCTCTGTCTTTCATTACAAAGTTGTTGGTGTCTTTAATAACCATTTCCCCATCATTTGCTTTGTGGCTAATCATGATGTCTTGGCTAAAGTTACCCGTATTCATAATGGTGTAGTTGAAATCTTTTTCTGTTTCGCCATTTCTAAAATAGATACGCGCACCTTCTTCAATGGTAGCATCCCATGAAATTAATTTTTTAGTAAACATGGTAAAGTAAGAAGCAGATAACTGCTCATCTTCTTGGTTTACTAAAAATGTATTAATGATGATTTCAGTATTACTATTCATCATTCTTTGAGGAATAAGAATAACAGGGATAAAGATTTTTTCTTCGGGCTTTAGTTTATACGCTTTGTTATCTGTTAAGTTCATCCAACCCGCAGGAAATAGGATATCAACCATAAAAATCTGCTCTTCGGCAGTTTTGTTGATAACCGTTAATACGTTAGAAATGATTTCTCCCTTTTTAAGTTCCATTTTTTCATTTGCAAAAAATGTATTTACTTGATTTGGAAGTAACTCTGGAGTGGTAGGGGTGTCAATTGTAGAATCAATTGAAGTTGTTGGGTTATCGCCATCCACAGCATTTAATGTATCTCCATTTATTCCTTTTACTTGAGCAAAAGAAATGGTGCTCATCAAAACAAACATCACTAAGATGATTGATTTAATGTGGTGAGGAAGATATGTGTGGTGGGGAGCAAACATTGCGTTTATATATTCTCTTCTAATTTAAATTTCACGTTTAGTTGAAAAATTCCTGGATTGAAATCGTATCCTGGTTTAACTCTTATATCAATGGTAAAATTAAATTCATCATAGTTGGTCATGTACGATCCAGGTCCGTTTGTGTTTATGGCACAGGTTCCGGCTGGAGTAACAGGTAACATTGGCGCGATGATATCAATTACATCCATGTTGTTAGTGAATGCGGTAAAAATGCCATCAATAGGAGATGTTGCGCAACTATTTCGAATTCGAATTTCTAATGCATCAATGGTAGGATTTTGACCTCCACCTATTCCATATAGATTTAATTCTTCCCATTCATTGGCAGGGGTACCTGCCGCAGGATTGTTTTCAATAGTCATTATTAAATTCCATGAACATAATGGATCAATAACAGCTTTATCTTCAACTCTTACCCTAATCTTAGCTACTCCGTTGATTGTGTAACCACCGGTATACTTTGAAAAGGAGTCGAAAGTCATCATTGCATTAACCGATGTGTTCGGTTCTATTTGAACTAACCCACAGTGAACTTGACCGTGACTTACTGCAAACATTAGCAGCGTAGCTACTAAAATGAATAATGATTTTACTGGGGGAGTGGTGTGCATTATTTAGTTTTAAATAAAGGAAGTGACTTCTAAAGCCACTTCCTTTTAATGTGTGGTGAATTCTATTGATCTTCTAACAAAATGTACTGCACGTACATTGTGTAAACACCTGGCTCAGCATAAGCTCCAGCACCGTTTACAGTAACAAGATCTTCCATAGTTGCGCCATCAGCGTCAGCAGCCATTGGGAAAATAGCTGGTAAACCTGGAAGAATTCTATAATCAATTACATAATAGTAATTTGAGTTAATACCGTTTTGGTTCATGTAAGATCCACCTTCCATGAAATCTTGTCCGGCAACACCAGAAGTACCTGAGTGACCAGCAATATATTTATCGTTAGACGAAGGAGCAGTGTTTGTTCCACCGTTAACATATAAAGAGTTACCACCTGAAGGTACTGAAGAAGGAGAAAAAGCTCCTGAATAATCAGTAAATCCACCTGTAGCTGCTCCGTCACCGTTGTTTGGTTGTGCTTGACGTAATTCTAATAAACTCAATGGTAAATTAGGTTGCGCGTTTGGATTTGAATTTCCGTAATCAATTTGTTGATCCCAAAACTCAGGTCCGTTAGTTCCAGTTGATCTACCAACTGCATATAAATCCCAAGATACCGTTGAGCTAACTTTTAAAATTGTTGCTCCGTAATGGGTAATTCCTGCGTAGTATTCATCGATATCGTCAAAAACGAATTCGATTTGGTCTGGTGTAGACATATCCAATTGTAATACTGGCTGTAAATCCAGTGTTACTGTTACATCTTTTTCATCAATTAACTGTGCGTTTACAGTTGTCATTCCTGCGATCATCATCGCAGCCGTAAGTAATCCTACTTTTTTCATAATAATTAGTGATTATTGGTTAGTAAAAATTTTTATTTCTATTTAATTGTTATTTGCATTTTCGCTGCTTGAATCTCTTCAGACCCTTCGTAGTCTAAGACTCCAATAGCAGTGTAGTCGCCAGGCACCATTTCTGGTAGTTTAAAAACAAAGTCTCTAATTAGACCTGGAACTATAGTGAATTTTTTAACTTGTAATCTAACTTGTGCTCCTGTAGCATTGTTTATCATATCTATATATGAAGTACAGTATGCAATTCCGTTACCCTTGTTTTCAGCTTCTAGGTAAATGGTGTTTTCATTATTTTCAGTTTCCATTTTGAAACCAATCATTTCTACGTTGTCTGTTTTTACTGTTGGAGGGTTTTGATAAACAAAAACTCCGAAAGCAAACGTTGGTACCACACCTAAAGCTACCGTACCAGAACCTTTTTGCGCTGGTTGTAACTGTTTTCTAGGCTCTGCTTGTTCTATCATAATAATTGACCAAGCAGCTCTGTTACCTGTTTCATCATTTGGTACGGTTACCGTAAATGAAATTTCTTTCTTTTCGCCCGCTTTTACTTCAAAAAACGTGGGTGAAACATTCATCCATTTAGATAATGAAAATTCACCTGTACCTGCAGGAAGGAAAGAACTTTTACCTTTTCCGTTCATATTAAAGTCATACATATTGACTTTAAACTCTTTTTTGGATTCGGTATCGTTGTTGATTTTAATTTTATACGACTTTGATTGACCAGGCTTAATATTTAAATGAAAGTGAGCCGGTGATACTGAGATTCCTTTTGTATCTGGGGTTTCATCAGCATTGGTGTCCGCTTCGATAGTTTCTATTTTTAAGTCGGTTATTTGATAACCAGCTGCAAAAGAGAAAGACATCATAAGTGTCGCAAGTAGAGAGAGTGATAATTTTTTTAACATTTTACTTTTTTCGTTTATTAATAATTTGAAGTTTGGGGATGTACTTCATTTTGTCTTGGCAAACATATGCTCAAGAGTAAGTAAAGTTGTTTCTGCAAAATTTTAATCTCTTTAATTATTGATTCACAAATAAATCTTCTGTTAATAGAGAATTTAAGACTATTAGGTTATAATTAACAGATGTGACGTTTTGGTTAAAATTTATCTCGTATACCTTTATTATATAGAGAGGAGGGTCCGATGAAATACAAGAATTTAAAAAATGTTGCAATAAGCCAATTAATTGCGAATACAGGCGATTTAATTCAGTAATATTGGCCTCTCAAATAATCTCTCCATTCTAAAGTGATCCAGTCTTTATTATCTAAAAGCATCTTTATTGCTGTTTTATTGAACTCAAACACAATGTTTGGGCAAGAAATGATACTGAATTCGAAAACGAAGCAGGATACCAGTAATATGTATTTTAAGGATGTTTCGGATAGTATTATGGTAAACGCTAGGTTATTGATGAGGTCATATTCATTAAACTACCATCATGTTAATTCTGGTGATGACCTTCAGGTGGAACCTACAGGTCAAGTGAATTTAGGGTTAGGAGTGAATTATAAATGGTTCGGGTTAGCTATAAACGTGGGTTTACCCTCAAGTTCTGAAGAAGTGGAGAAATATGGAGAAACAGAAAGGCAGGATTTGCATATTGGAATGTATGGCGATTTTGTTTCAGGATCTATAAACCTACAACATTACAAAGGGTTTCATATTAGCAATTACCAAGATACAACTACTGGAAATCAAATAAAGATTCCTTCTATGGAAACTTATAATATAAATTTTGCGGCTTTATACTTTTTCAATCATAAAAAGTTTTCTTACAAGGCTGCGTATGTAAGAAACGCGGTGCAGAAAAAAAGTGCAGGTAGTTTAGTTGCTGGAGGGTATTTAACTTATGACATTTCAGAATCTAATGTTCCGGTGGGTGGCTCAGGCCTTCCAGATAGTATAGCTTCTAATTTTGACGTATTAGGAGTATGGTCTAGAACTTATGGGGTATCCATAGGGTATTCTTATACCTGGGTGATTAAAAAGAACTTTTTCATTAATGCAACAGTGGTTCCAGGAATTGGAGCTAAGAAATTAACACTTACCTTAAGTTCAGAATCGATTGATGTAGATGCGGGAGCGGCATATAGACTTGATGGAAATATTTCAATGGGATATGAGGCTAAAAGGTGGATAGCCGGAATATCGGCTACTACATCAAATCAAATATATGAAATTGACGGATTAAGAATTTCACCCAATTCTTCCAGTTTTAAACTTTTTGTGGCTAAAAGGTTTGGAGTTTCTAGAAAGAAGAAAAATTAAGTGTGTTCTTTTAATTGTTTGTCGCTTACCGGAGCAATGTAGGCAGAAGTTTGTTTTTTCCACCCCAATTTATCATAAAAACCACTTTTACCCGGTGCTGCCGTTAAGGTAATAAATAAATAGCCTTCTAATCTGGTTTTTAAATTTTCTACAATGGTTCTACCTATTCCTTTACCTTGATACTGAGGGTCAATAGCTACGTCACAAATGGTAGCATAATAAAGGCCGTCATCAAAGGTTCGTCCAAAACCTACTAATGTTGTATTTTCATACACTATACAAGTAAAACTACTTTTTTCAAACGTTGACTTAATATTATCTGGAGTTCTTTCTCCCCATTTCACTAAATCAAATATTTCAGATATTCTCTGATAATCACTTTCACTAAGAACAGGATTTTCTTTTACAGTCATATTTTTTTTAATAATTGAGCTTTAACGGTAGATTTCCATTCAGATTGTAAAATACTTAATACAATGCTGTCTCGCCTTCCAGTTTCGCTGGCACAGTTATTTCGTAGAATTCCTTCCGGTACACAACCTATGCTCTTCATGGCCGCTATGCTCCTTTCATTATTTACATCCGCTCTAAATTCCACGCGCTGTAGCTCCATTACATCAAAGGCAAATTCCAACATTAAAAACTTACACGGTTTATTTATTCCTGATCCTTGGTAATCTTTACCATACCAGGTAAAACCTAATTGCGTGGTTTTATGATGAGGTTGAAAGTCATAGAATCTAGTAGAACCAATAATTTTATTTACTGCCTTGTCTAAAACCACAAATGGATAGGAGGTTAAGTTTTGCCTGTCTTGAAGAGCTTTTTTGATGTAGTTTTCAAGATTTTCTACACCGCTAGCAGGGGTTAAGGAATATTTCCACAATTCGGGTTCATTTAAAGAATACGGAAGCAATTCTTTTTTATGCTCTAGTTGGAGCGGAATTAGTTTTACCCGATCATTTTCTAAAATATATTCCTTTTTAGGGTCAAACATTAACGTGTCATTTTTTCAAAAACCCAAGCAGGTCCTATTAATAAGAATTGAAGGTCTTTCAAAAAGGAAGGTTTAGCACCTTCTACTTTATGACCATAAAATTGGCCCACCCAGGCCATTACAAAAATTACCAAACAACTAATGAATAAAGGAGCAACCAGAGAAAGGTAATAACTAGCCATTAGTGAAACTACCGAAAAAGTAGCCATTAACATTAAAGTTTTAATACTTAAACGTGCATAAAAAATCATTAATAAAAGTAATAAGAGCGTGGAATAATTGGCAAAAATTGGATTTGAAAATCCACTTAGGCTAATCAAACTATTTGCTGGAATAGAAGCAATCATGCCCACTATGCTGAAAAATATTGCAGGTACACAGATGTAATGAATTTTTTGATTGAGTTCGTTTTGGTGACTTACGGCATATTCGGCAAACCAAGATTCTTGACTTTTCATAGGCACTAAAATACATCTAAAACTTTTTATTGGGTAGCGTGAAATTACCGTTAACCATTATTAACGTCATTTTTATTGGCCAATTACGTACATTCGCAGTTCAAATAAAAAAATGAGTTTAGCGAAAAGTTTTTTATCCAAATCGGAGCAACAAAAGGTAATTGAAGCAATTAAAGAAGCTGAAAAAAACAGTTCTGGTGAAATTAGATTACATATTGAAGATGAATGTAAGGAGGATTTAATGGATCATGCTTCGTTTATTTTTGAAAAGTTAGAAATGCATAAAACAGATTTACGCAACGGGGTTTTGTTTTATGTTTCTTTAAATCCTCATGGTTTTGCTATTTTAGGAGATGCTGGAATTAATCAAAAGGTAGCCGATGATTTTTGGGATAGTACTAAAGATTTGGTAATAGAAAACTTTAAAAAGGGCCAATATGCCACTGGTTTGGCAAAAGGTATTCGTAGCGCTGGCGAACAATTAAAACAGTATTTCCCATATCAAACAGATGATGTTAATGAACTTTCTGATGATATTTCTTTTGGTTCAAAACAAGGTTAGTCTATGAAAATATTGAAAAACATTATTCCTTTCTTGGTATGGATCGTTTTAGTAAGTACTCCAACTTGGGGTCAAGTAATACCTAAGCATGATGGCTTTGTTACCGACCAAGCAGGTGTTTTTAGTAAAAGAGAAATAGAAATTTTAAAATCAGAATTACAAGCATTCAGCGATTCTACTAGCAATCAAATTGTGGTTGTTACTATGAATGATTTACAAGGTTATATGCCTTTTGAAGTGGCTACTAAAATTGGTCAAGAATGGGGTGTTGGACAGGATGGTTTTGATAATGGTATTGTAATTCTTCTTAAACCAAAATCCGCATCTAGTAAAGGGCAAGTATTTATAGCTCCGGGTTATGGATTAGAAGGAGCCATTCCAGATGCAACAACCAAACTAATTGTTCAAAATGAAATGATTCCTTATTTTAAAAGAGGGCAGATGTTTAATGGCGTAGTGGCTGCAATTATTCCTCTGAAAGCTTTAGCAGTTGGAGAGTATAATTCTGATCAGTATGCTAATCACTCAAAAAATACTGGTTCATGGTTTCCATTTATTATGCTATTAATGGTATTTGGAATTGCCATGATAAGTCGATTTAGAGCGGCAAGAACTTATTCAGTGGGTCATAACTTACCTTTTTGGACAGCTCTAATGTTAATGAATCAAAGTAGAGGGCATTCTGGTCACTATAACAACTTCACATCTGGTGGAGGTGGTTTTGGCGGAGGCGGCTTTGGTGGCTTCGGTGGCGGAGGCTTTGGCGGAGGTGGCGCTGGTGGAAGCTGGTAAACTAGTTTAAATATGTTTAGTAGACTTAGAACAACAATTAAGCGTTTTGATCATGTGCTCCTTTTGGGAGGATTACTCTTTTTAGTAGCTTCCCCCATATGGGAAGTACTTATTGGCGAAGGCCTTTTCTGGAGTGAGGTTATGATTATGGTTACCCTTGTGGCCGGATTAAGTGTAACCTTTACCCACAGCAAATCACGCATTGGAATTTCTCAGTATTTTGGCTTAGCGGTTATTATAACTTCTTTTCTGGATGCTTTTGTTGGTTTAGGGTTTTGGTTTGAAACCATTAATCATTACGGCCAGGTTTTTTATTACCTTTTTCTTACCTTAACCATGTTACGTCTTGTAATTAAAGCTAATAAAGTAGATTCAGAGGTGGTTATTAATTCTATTTCTGGGTATTTGCTAATTGGTTTAAGTTGGTCAATTTTAATTGGAGTATGGAATGTTAGTTTTCCGGGAGCTTTCAGTTTTTCAAGTACCGAACAAAACTTTTTGTTTGACTCCATGTACTATACTTATGTGACTATGACCACTTTGGGTTATGGAGATATGCTACCGTTAACCTTGGCTGCAAAGTCGTTTAGCATGTTGATTTCAATAACAGGTGCTTTTTACACCACAATAGTAATTGGAATGATTGTCGGAAAATACATTTCTAGGCATTCGAATTAAATTTTCTAAGAATGAGTTTTGGTAAATGGATAGGGGGTAGTATTGGATGGTCAATTGGAGGGCCAATTGGAGCCATTGCTGGTTTTGCATTAGGAGCATTATTTGATAATGGTTTCGGTGATCAAGAACAAAACCAAAAGGCCTATCAAAACGCCCAAGGTCAACAGCAAACTAAGGCAGGTGATTTTGGAATGAGTATGGTCATATTATCTGCCGCTGTAATGAAGGCCGATAATAAAATCATGAAATCGGAACTAGATTTTGTGAAAGCATATTTAGTCCAACAATTTGGACAAACGCATGCCAAAGAACTGATTTCCGCACTAAAAGAGGTTTTAAAAACAGATGTTCCTGTTCGTCAAGTTTGTTTACAAATTAGAGCAAACATGAGTCATCCAATGAGGTTACAACTATTGCATTACCTTTTTGGTATTGGGTATGCGGATGGGGTTGTAGGTCGTATTGAGTTAAATACGTTAAACACCATGGCAAGGTATTTAGGCATTTCACAAAAAGATTTCTTTTCTATTAATGCTATGTTTGGTGGCGGGCAAGGATCTCAAAGTGGATCAAGAACCGGGTCAAGTAGTCTAGGAGTTTCTGCTTCCTACAAAATATTAGAGATTGATTCAACCGCTACGGATTCGGAAGTGAAAAAAGCCTACAGAAAAATGGCTAAGAAATACCACCCAGACAAGGTGGCTGCTTTGGGACCAGATTTTCAAAATGCAGCAAAAGAAAAGTTTCAAAAAGTTCAACAAGCCTACGAAGAGGTGAAAGATAGTAGAGGGATGAATTAATCTTGTAAAGGAATTGTTGGCGAATGTTAAATAATCTATAGCGAAGGTCTTAAATGTCGTTAAAAAAGTTAAATTCGCAGCTCTTTAAAAATAAATAATCAAATAATTTAAGAATGAATTTAAAAGGATTTGCAATTACCTTAGCCGTTGGAGCTGTGGTTTTTACAGGGTGTGAAAATGCAGGTAGCGATGCTGCTTCTTCTGGTGAAGTTGTGTTAAATACTAAAAAAGATACCGTAGCCTATTTTATGGGTATGATGACTGGTAAACAATTAAAAGATGCTTTTAACTTTGAAAACCTGGATGATGCAATTGTTGCAGCGGGTGTAAAAGGTGGTTTTGAAGGTGATTCTTCGGCATTATTTACTCAAGAAGAAGTAGGACCAATGGTTCAAGCGTATTTCCAAGAAATGCAAGCTGAAAAAATGAAAGCTGAATTTGGCGATCAAGAAGCAGAAGGTGAAAAATTCTTAACGGAAATGGAATCAAAAGAAGGAGTTACTTCTACAGGTTCTGGTTTATTATATGAGGTTGTAACTGAAGGTTCAGGGGCACACCCATCAGCTACTGATAAAGTAACAGTACATTACACGGGTAAATTACTAGATGGTACCGTATTTGATTCATCGGTAGATAGAGGTGAGCCTGCTACATTTGGTTTAAATCAAGTTATTCCAGGTTGGACAGAAGGTTTACAATTAATGACTCCAGGGTCTAAGTACACTTTTTACATCCCTCATTATTTAGCATACGGAGAACAAGGTGCGGGTCAAAGCATTCCTCCTTTTTCTACTTTAATCTTTGAAGTAGAGCTAATTTCAATAGGTCAATAATCCAATACAATGAAAACAATTTTAAAATCAGGTTTACTTGTTTTATCTCTTTTAGTAGTAGGATCAGTTTCTGCTCAAAAGGCTAAGAAGTCAAAAAAGGGTAAAAAAGGAAAAACTGAAGAAGTACAAAAGATGGAATTAAACATGAACGACACCATGACTAAAGTAAGTTACGCTTTAGGAATGAACATTATTGCTAACTTAAAGCAACAAGGATTAGATACTTTAGATGAAGCTGCTTTTGCAGAAGGAATCAAAGCTGCATTAGCAGGTGATTCTACTTTAGTATCAGAAGAAGAATCAAACCAAATTTTGCAAGCATATTTTGCAAAACTACAAGAAGAAAAATCTAAAATGGCAGCCAAAGACGGAGAAGCTTTCTTAGCAGAAAACGCGAAAAGAGAAGGAGTAATAGTTACTGCTTCAGGTTTACAATACGAAGTAGTAGAGGCAGGTGAAGGTGCTAAACCTTTAGCTACCGATCAGGTTACGGTTCATTACACTGGAACAACCATTGAAGGTAAAGTTTTTGACTCTTCGGTACAAAGAGGTCAACCAGCTACTTTTGGTTTAAACCAAGTTATTGCAGGTTGGACAGAAGGAGTTCAATTAATGTCTGTAGGGGCGAAATATAAATTTTATATTCCTTACAACTTAGCTTACGGTGAGCGTGGTGCTGGTGCAGATATCGCTCCTTACGCAGCTTTAATTTTTGAAGTAGAGTTGATTAAAATCAACTAAGCTTACATAGATATTATTGAAAAGCCTCTTTCGAAAGAAAGGGGCTTTTTTT
>JBMYWA010000038.1:0-21986 GCA_049606935.1 Salibacteraceae bacterium | reverse complement strand
CCCCGTGAATTATTACCAACGTATGGGATCATAAAATAATCCCTCCGACTCCACATTTAAGCCTTGTAAACTCAATGTTTACAAGGCTTTTATTTTTTATTTGACAATTACCTTAAATGAAAATATTATTATTTCTTCTTTACCCAAGTGCCATGAAAATGCAAGTGTTTTTCTGGCACAGGTATTCTTGTTTTCGTTCTGTAAATTATACTCAATAACCGTTCCCAATTCTACTACCAGCCACTCACAAAAACAATACAATTAAACAATACAAAACCACGCTCTTAAATTTTAAAAAAAATATACCGTATATTTACGGTATGAAACCTATCGCTACCTACATTGTTGTTAATCTTGCCTTAGTAATTCAAGTTTCCGCTTTTTCTCAAACCATTGATTACCATCTTATAGATGAATTGCCACAAGTACGCACCGAAAAAATTGAACCCGATGGTAGTGTTTGGTACTCGTATGTGAAACAAGATACTTTTCATTTGGATTCTATTTCTCCCTTTGGTCAGACCTTTAACAATACCATTATTCCTTTATTATTTGACACCCAACAGTTTTACACAGATTATTGGTTAGAGCCCGGAAAAGGGCTGGTAGTTACTATACACCACCAACACTTGATTTATGAAAGTGGAAATATCTCAGTTCAATTGTATGACTTAAATGGCTCCATTCAATGGGAAAGGTATTATTCTGCCAAGAGCGGTGACTTCACCTATTCCTATTTTCCTAGAGTTTTTAACGACTCTCTTTTTTTGTATGGATATTCGCAAGATGAGGGCGACACCTCCTGGGATATCGGCTTATTTAACTTGTCATGGAACGGAGATTCTACAAATTTTGAATGGATTTCCTCATGCGGCACTTCGATAGCCAGAATCGATAACGAATCGCTTTACTTCATGGACCGAAGTGGTTGCAGTTTAAATGGATATGCGGACGGAGATACGTATATTAAAAGAGACACAAACTTTGATATCGTTTCTAGTCACTACTTTAAAAGTTCAGATACCATTGTTAATGGAGGTGCAATTTACGGGGTAGGAATGCTCATGATGGATACAAGCACCTTTTATGGATCTGTTATTGATGAATTTAGCCATAATATCTATAAATGCATAATTAAGGTTAATCAAAATCAGCATACATGGTATAACGCAGAGGCTTTTCTACACGGATCAATTATGGATGCAAAAGAATTAAACAATGGTTTTTTGCTATTAAAGCACATGGGACAACTTCAAAACCCAGACAGTTTAGAATATGCAAATATTGAGGTATCTTGGATCAATAAATCCTTTCAACATGAAATATCCCTGTGGTCGGGCACCGCACTTTCTGCTGGTTGGGGTTCACTTTTCTTATTAGAAACCGCGCATGAATACCATATTTATATGAATATGTATCGATTTGTTGCCAACCCTAATAATCCTCATTTTGAAACCGAAAACATTAAACTTACCGTGCCTAGTTGGCTCACCACTTCTATAGCCAACCTGCAACCCTCAAACACATTTTCTGTTTTCCCTAATCCAGCTAATCAGAAATTAAATATTCATTCTACTCAAAAAGGAACATTGGAAGTTTATGACCTTACTGGAATTCTGGTTTCAAAAACCTTATTACAAAATCCAGATACGCTACTGGATATTTCATCTTATAATATTGGAATCTACATTTTAAAATTCACCGAAAATTCGGGAACATTTCATACCCAAAAACTCTTAATATCTAGGTAATGCTGAAATTCCTATCCAATCTTTGCTTCCTTTTAATAGCCTTTTCAGGCCTCAGCCAAAACTATACTGAAGTGGTAAAACTACTTGCTTCAGACATGAATACCATGGACAAGTTTGGCCGGCATGCTGTTGCAATTGATGGAGATTATGCTTTTGTAGGGGCTCATTACGAACAAGAAGACGAAAATGGAAACAATCCCATGCTAAAAGCAGGGTCGGTTTATATTTTTCAAAGGGATGCAAATGGAAATTGGACAGAAGTTCAAAAAATTGTTCCTTCCGACCGTACCATTGAGGCTCGATTTGGGTACTCCATTTCCCTTTCAGGAAATACAGCCGTAATTGGTGCTTATCTTGGAAACCCAGATTCCATAAATACAGGTTATCAACCTAAAACAGGTACAGCATATGTTTTCGAACTTCAACCAAATGGTAAATGGTTTGAAACTCAAAAACTATACTCTGATGATGGAATGACAAATGACGGGTTTGGTTGCACAGTCGGGATTTCCAATGGAGTAATTGCAATTGGAGCAAGAACTCATCCATTAGATGTTAATGGAGGCAATGTTATTTTGGGTGCAGGAGCAGCTTATACTTTCGAAAAAAATGGTTCGGGAATTTGGATACAAAAACAGAAATTAGTTTCTGACTCTAGATTTAGGGATGATTTATTTGGATACAATCTAGCAATGGATGAAAATCTTTTGGTAGTAGGTCCTCATTTGTTTAAAAAAGATACGAATGGCCAATGGGTGCACCAGCAAGAATTAATGGCCGACCAGGTAAACTCTATTAAAAATTTTGAAATATCAGTAGATATTTCAGGCGAGCACATTATTATTGGCAACCCTCTTTACGACCCAAATCGAGTGGGTCAAGCATATATTTTTGAAGCAAACGTTAGTGGTAAATGGCTTGACCAACAACTTCCAATCCCATTACCTCATATTCATAATCCTCGGTTTGGAACATCCGTTTCTATAGATGGACATAGAGCATTTGTCTCGAATACTAATCATTCTTTAAACGCTAATGACCAAGACACTATGTACAACGCAGGTGCAACATACATGTTTCAAAAAAATTGGAATGGCCAATGGCTTAAACAACAGAAAATTGTTCCGAATGATAGAAGCAATCAAGATCAATTTGGAGAACAAACTGATATATTTAATAACTTCATCATTATTAGCTCTAGAAACGATACTGCCATTACTAGCTCTGGGGTATTAAATGAACCAGGTGCCGTTTATATTTTTGAAACACCAGTCTGTATAGAATCTGACACCAGCTATACTGTAATTGAATGTGACAGTTTTATTGTACCAAGTAATTCTATGATTTATACCGCTGCAGGTAACTATCTTGTTAAGGATACCATTCCAAACCATTGCGGAGGTGATAGCCTTCTTTATATTGATTTAACCATTTTACCACCTAAGGCCTCTATCATAAATCCAACTATTTGTTATAACGACACTGTATTTGTAAACAATACCCCGTACCATGCATTAAACCCTATTGGGATCGAAACCATAGCCAATGTAGGCCCATATAATTGCGATAGTATTATTACCATAGATTTAAATGTACTACCCAAAAATGAAGTAACCATTTCAGGAATTTTATGTGAAAAGGATTCGCTAATTGTTAACGGAACCATTTATCACTCTGGAAATTTAATCGGCACTGAAACATTTGTCAACATTGGTCCAAATGGTTGTGACAGTACCGTAAACATAAATCTAACCAAATACTCTACTATGAATATTCAATTTGATTCTATAGATGAAGTGTGCGAAAACGAAGAAGTTGTTTTTACCGCCAATATCCAACACGGTAAGCCACCATACTCTTATTTATGGAGCTACAACAATTTAATCGGAACAATTGATAATTTTATGATTACAGCTAGTTCTACTGATACTGCAAATATCTCACTATGGGTTACAGACCATTGTAATATTGCAAAAAAAAGGGAACAAACAGTAGCCGTAAGCAATTGTCAATTAGTGATTCCAAATATAATTACTCCCAATGGAGATGGAATTAACGATTATTTTGAAATTATTGGGCTGGACTTTGGTTCCACTAATCACATTCAAATATTTAACAGATGGGGTGTTTTACTATTCGAACAATACAATTACCTCAACAATTGGGACGCTAACAAAATGCCTGATGGCGTTTATTACTATTCCTTAGTAATAAAAAACAACGGTGAAGAAAAAAACTATTCAGGCCCACTTACCATATTGCGACAATAAACGGCACCAAATAAACTGGGTTAACCAAGCAAAGAACACCGTAATGAACAAAAAAAGAGAACTCCTCTATACTCCTGCCCTATTTTAATTTTCAATAAACAATAATCATATAGCCCATAGGCTATTGTTACATATTTTTCATCTCCCAAACGAAAGGTATCATAAACCAAAGGGACCAACAATAGTATAGAACGAATAACCTGTCTAAAAAGGAATTTAATATTCTCTTACTGTAGAATGGATTCCATATTTTCATCTAAATTTAGCCCTTTAAGGTTCTTGTAGAATCTATATTGAATCAATCTATGCAAAAAACGGTGAAAATTCTTCTAGGTCCCATACTCGGAATAATGACCTATCTTTTATTAAATGTCCAAACTCAAGACCACAAAATTTCAGCTACAGGAGCGGTGGGTATTTGGATGGCTGCTTGGTGGATTACTGAAGCAATAAACATTTATTTCACCTCATTAATTCCAATTATTTTTTTACCCTTTCTTGGTGTAGTGAGCATGAAAGAATTAGGTCCCATGTATATGCCGGATATCATCTTCTTTTTTGTGGGAGGATTTCTTTTAGCTTTTGCTCTAGAAAAATGGGATATTCACCGAAGAATTGCCTTGAAAATATTATTGGTTATAGGTAACTCCCCTAAACGTCTTTTGTTAGGATTTATGCTCACCAGTTATTTTTTATCTATGTGGATATTAAACACTGCAGTGGTTATGATGTTGCTACCTGCTGCCCTTGCAGTATTTAATCAAATCCAAAACAAAAACGAAAACACTGATCTTTCTACGCCATTTCTTTTAGGAATTGCTTACGCTGCAAGTATTGGAGGAACTGCCACATTAATAGGTACTGCACCCAATTTGTATTTCATGGATTTCTTTAATGAAAACATGACTAATTATGAACCCGTAACATTTGGTGGCTGGTTTTTGATTGGGTTACCTGCTAGTTTAGTTTTTGTGTTTTTCGCATTTTGGATAATAAAGCGAAAGTACTTAACCAACTCGGTAAGCCATCTTTTTGAGACTAGCGAAATAAAAAAACAATACAAATCTTTAGGTAAAATAAATCGTGACCAATGGACGGTAAGCATTGTTTTTGGCATTACGGTAATTTTATGGTTTACCGCTAAAAAGATGGATGTAGGTAGCTTTCATTTCCCGGGATGGCTAGTCATTTTTGACCACCCTAGTTATATCAAAGAAAGCACTATTGCTATGTTGTCAGCTTTTATATTGGTCATAATTCCTGCTCAATCCACCAAGGGTAATTTACTGGATTGGGAAGCCGCAAAAAAAATTCCGTTAGGAATCATATTCCTTTTTGGAGGAGGTTTCGCTTTGGCTAAAGTTATTGGCACTAGCGGATTAGGGTTATGGCTAGGTGATCAACTTGTTTTCTTAAAAGACTTCAACCCTATTGTAGTAGTTATCGGACTTGCATTATTTATGACCTTCTTTACGGAGTTAACATCCAATACGGCTTCTACCATATTAATGTTGCCATTGCTCATGCCTGTAGCCCAAAACGTAGATATTCACCCAATGATTATTATGATGCCTGTGGTAATGTCGGCTTCTTTTGCATTTATGTTACCTGTGGCTACCCCTCCAAACACCATTGTTTATGGTACTGAAAAAATTAAAATCAAGGAAATGATCCGTACAGGTTTCATTCTAAACCTCATAGGAATCATTATTTCTCTGCTAGGGGTTTTAATTTGGGGACGGCTTATTTTTGATTGGTAAAAAAGGAGGCTCATTTGTCATGTAACATACATAAATCAAACACCTACTTTTATTTTTGATAGTAATACTATTATATTTGCGACCTTAGAATTAAACTTATCATACTTTTTATGCGTAAGCAAAAAACTAAACTAATAGTCAATAATTCGTGTAAAACAATTAGGAGTGCAATCAAGTCTAAATAAGCCAGAACATCAAAATGCTAAATTTTTCATTAAATTCTATTCACTCAACTATATACGCCCAGTTTTGTGGGGTTAAATTAATACTAAGAAAATCTAAATAGAATGAACTCAAAAAAAATCACACCATTATCAAGATTATGGTCTTTATTGCGGCCAAACCGCAACGACATAAAGCAAATATATGCTTATGCTATTTTCAGTGGTTTAATAAGTTTATCCTTACCTCTAGGTATTCAAGCTATTGTAAATTTAATACAGGGTGGGCAAGTAAGTACCTCATGGATTGTTTTAGTTTTTATGGTGGTTATTGGTGTTATTTTATCGGGTATACTTCAAGTTTACCAGATGCGAATTTCTGAAAAAATTCAGCAAGAAATATTTACACGCGCCACGTTTGACTTTGCCTATCGTTTACCAAAACTAAAATGGAAAGAATTGGTTAACAAATATGCACCCGAACTGGTGAACAGGTTTTTTGATACCCTCACTATTCAAAAGGGTTTATCCAAAATATTAATTGACTTTACGGCTGCTGTAGTTCAAATATTTTTTGGCTTAATGCTCCTTTCCTTCTATCATCCGGTATTTATTTTATTCAGTATTTTTTTACTAATTACCTTGGCTATTATTATTCAGTTTACTGCCAAACCAGGTTTAAACACCTCTTTACAAGAGTCAAAATTTAAATATAAGGTGGCGTACTGGCTAGAAGAAGTTGCTCGAGTTTCCCAAACTTTTAAAATGGCCGGAAACGCACTTTTGCCATTACAAAAGGCTGATTCCACGGTTAATGAATATTTAGACTCTAGACAATCTCATTTTAAAATACTTGTTCAGCAATATGGCCTTTTAATATTCTTTAAAGTTTTGGTGATTAGTGGCCTTTTAGGATTGGGTGGGTTTTTAGTCATTGAACAGAGTATGAACATTGGTCAGTTCATTGCTGCTGAAATTATCATTCTTCTTGTAATCTCTAGTACAGATAAGGTAATACAAAGCTTAGAAACCATTTACGATGTACTTACCGCTCTAGAAAAAATTGGGCAGGTTACCGATTTAGAACTAGAAGAACAAACAGGCTTAAAATTAACCTCTAAACAATTAAGAGAAGGAGCTGGAATTGAACTGAATAATTTAGATTTTAAATATTACCATGCCATTCATCACACTATCAAAAACTTAAGCTTTTCTATTCCTCCAAACTCTAAAATTTTGGTAACAGGAACACCAGGGTCCGGGAAATCTACGCTTTTAAAAATAATTGCCGGAACTTATGTGCCTACAAGAGGTGCTGTTTTAATTAATAAATTACCTCTTCTAAATTATGAAGTGGAAGGCCTAAGATCTCATATGGGGCTTATGTTAAAGCAGGATATAATTTTTGAAGGAACTCTAAAAGAAAACATAACTTTAGGTAGACCGGATATTGCGCAAGAAGATATCACTTGGGCTATACATGGACTAAACCTAGTAGATGATTTATCATCTTTACCTAAGGGGTTAGATTCTCATCTTTCTCCAACAAATGTGTACATGGGCCACAATGTTATTCAAAAAATAAAATTAGCAAGGGCAATTGTTACCAAACCTGCTGTTTTAATATTAGATCAACCTTTAGAGCATTTATCTCCCAAAGAACGTGAGTTTATCTCTCATTTTTTAATGCAGCCAGAACATAATTGGACCATTATCGCTGTTTCCGATTGTCCTCATTTCACTCCTCTTGTTGATCAAGTAATTGACTTAAACCTCAAAAAATAATTGGCATGCTAAATATTTCAGAACATAAAATTACCAATCGAGTAAGTACATCACAATACTCTTCATTAGAAAGGTTTACAAGTTCTAAAAAAACGAATGTTGTTTTACGCTTGTTGCTAGCTTCATTTATAGCCGCTCTAATAATTTCATTCATTCCATGGACCCAAAATATAAGGTCTAAAGGTTTAGTCACCGCTTTAAGGCCAGACCAAAGGCCGCAATCAATCCATTCGGTAATTGATGGAAGAATTGAAGCATGGTTTATACAAGAAGGCGACTTTGTAAAGAAAGGAGATACTATTCTTTTGATTTCTGAAATTAAGGATGACTATTTTGATCCAAACTTATTGGAAAACACCAATCAAAGATTAAAATCAAAGGAACTATCGGTACAAGCTTATATGGAAAAAATAAAGGCACAAGACAATCAAATTGACGCCTTAGTACAGACAAGTGGGTTAAAAATTAAGCAAGCCAAAAACAAAATTCAACAAAGCCTATTAAAAGTTACAAGCGATAGTATTGACCTAGAAGCCTACAAAACGAACTACGAAATTGCTCAAATGCAATTTGATAGAATGCAAAAATTGTATGATCAGGGCCTAAAATCATTAACAGATTTAGAAAAAAGGAAACTTACGCTACAAAAAACCTTGGCTGCAAAAGTGTCTGGTGAAAACAAGTTACTCACCAGTAAAAATGAAGTATTAAACGCCAAGGTAGAGTTAACCTCAATTAAAGCTCAATACCGCGATGATATAGCTAAAGCTAAATCTGAAAAATTTTCTTCTTTATCCAAAATGTACGACTCAGAAGCAGAGGTTACCAAGCTTCAAAACCAATACATGAATTATTCGATAAGGTTAGATATGTACCATATTGTTGCACCACAAGACGGATACATTACACAGGCAGTTCAATTTGGAATTGGTGAAACCATTAAAACAGGCGAAGAAATTATTACCATTATGCCTGCCGAATACGACCTTGCCGTTGAAATGTATGTTAAACCTATGGATCTTCCTCTTTTGGCCAAAGGACAAAAAACCCGAGTACAATTTGACGGATGGCCTGCGGTGGTTTTCTCTGGGTGGCCAAATTCCAGTTACGGAACTTTTGGAGGTGAAATAGTGGCTATTGATAATTTTAGTAGCAAAAATGGCTTGTTTAGAGTTTTAGTATCTCCCGATGTAAATGATTATCCGTGGCCCACATCTCTTCGTATTGGCGGGGGTACTCAAAGCATGGTTTTGTTAAAAGATGTTCCTATTTGGTACGAACTATGGAGAAATATTAATGGTTTCCCACCCGATTTTTATTTAGCTAAAAACAGGTCTACTCTAAAAAAAATAAAAAAGAAATGAAACAGCTAATTTTCATCGTTTTCCTATTCCCTTACATATTAAATGCGCAAGTTTCACTTACATTTAATGATTATATACAATTGGTAAAGTTGTGGCATCCAATCTCCATTCAAGCCAATTTACTTACCCAACAAGGTGAAGCGCGATACATGGGTTCAAAGGGCACTAACGACCCAAAAATCATAGCTCAAAACGCGCAAAAGAATTTTGGGAATAAAGATTATTACAACCTTCAAAAATATGGACTAAAAATTCCAACGCGTTCTGGAGTTTCTTTTCAAGGTGGCTTTGAAAATAATACCGGAGATTTTTTAAATCCTATGGATTACACTCCTGAGGAAGGGCTTTATTATGCTGGGGTGGAAGTGAAAATTGGTAACGGTTTATTCACGGATAAGCGAAGAGCTGCCATTGAACAAGCCTCTCTATTTGCATCTCGTACCCAGCAAGAACAATTAGTGATTTTAAACAATTTAATTCTTGAAGCGGGCGAGGTTTATTGGGATTGGTTGGAAGCAAAAAACAATTTAGATGTTTATCAAAATGCACGCGAAGTAGCTAAACAAAGATATGAAGCTGTTGTAGAAAACGCCATACTTGGAGAAAGACCAAGCAACGACACCTTAGAAGCCAAAATTCAGTTTCAAACCCGCAAAGTCCAATTTCAACAGGCAAAACTGCATTTTTCTAACGTTAAAGCATTGGTACAAGTTTATTTATGGCAAGATGGTACTATTCCTTTAGAACTTGAACCTGATGTTGCTCCTATTGCAGAAATTGATTCAGCTGCTACTTCTTCTGTAAACTCTAATTTTCTAGCTTCTCACCCAGAACTAGGAATTAAAAAAATTGAAATCCAATCGTCAACCGTAGATTTAAAACTAAAACGAGAAGAGTTTAAACCAGAGTTAAATGTAAAGTATGATTTGCTTTCTGCTAACTATTCTGAGGCTACAGAATGGAGTCCTACGGATAATTACCGCCTTGGTGTGCAATTTAGTATGCCCCTATTTTTACGAAAAGCAAGAGGTGAAACAAAATTTTATAAATATAAAATAAGCCAGAAAGAACTACAGCTTCAATACAAACAAGCCGAAATTGTTTATAAGGTTGCACGTGCAGAAAACGAACTAAATGCTTACCAGGAAATCATAAAAATTCAAAATCAATCTGTAAACGATTATCAAAACTTACTTAACGGAGAACGCACTCTTTTCAATTTGGGCGAAAGCTCTCTTTTTATGGTAAATTCTAGAGAAATGAAATTTATTGAATCGCAAGTTAAACTAAACGAAATTCAAAAAAAGAAAAGTAAGTCAAAACTAAAAATTCAACATGCTCAAGGTAATTTATACAAACTATAAACGAACAAACGGATTAGCAAACTTTTCATTCCCAATTGTGGTCTCCGGGCCATGGCCACAATAAACAATCATATCATCGGGTAATAAGTACATTTTTTCCTTTATGGATTTTTCTAATACATCAAAATCACCTCCGGGTAAATCTGTACGACCAATACTATTTTGAAAAAGCACATCACCAGCAACTACCCAATTAGACGTTTTACAAACCAAGGCAATATGTCCGGTACTATGACCAGGAACATGAATTACATCAATAGTTTCCTCACCTAATTTCAGGGTATCTCCATCCTCTAAAAAGTGGGTAATCTCTGGAGATGGAATATATGGCAAACCATAAACCATGCAAGCACGTTCATTTCCACTCAAAGTAGACTCTCCATCTTTATGCCCAGTAGGTAACAAATTCCATTGATCTTTTACAAATAAATTTCCAAAAACATGATCTAAATGAAAATGAGTTAAAACCAATTTTATCGGGTTTAAATTATGATCTTCCACATATGATTTCAACCGTTGATTTTCTGCGGCATTATAACAACCTGGATCTATAATAAAACAATCGCCATTACTGGCTGAAATTATAAAAGTATTCTCTTGGAACGGGTTAAAAACCAACTTATGAACTGTTAACATACGTTACTATTTTTAAAGGCTTAAATTAAATTTATTGGAGCGCACAATAAATCTTATTTTTACACCTTTTACATTAAACTTTTCGATTCGCAAATTTAGCGCGAACCTGAATGAATATAAAACAGAAATACCGCTTTTTATTTGCTACAATAGCCCTGCTATTTATTTCGCAATTAGCTATATCTCAATTTTATAGAGGGTCATACCAAGAGTTTGGTAAAAACAGGCTTCAATATTTTGAACCAAATTGGCAACATCAAGACTACGAAAACTTTAATGTATATTTTTACGGTACCGGTCGTCCGTTAGCTGATTTTGCGGCAAAAGAAGGCCATCTTACCTTAACCAAACTTCAAAAAATATTAGATTACAGGATGCGAGGTAAAGTTTACATCCTTGTATTTAATACACAATCTGAATTTCAACAAAGTAATATTGGGTTAGAAATACCCGAGGCCAACAATACCGGAGGTACCACCCATCTTCAAGGCAATAAGCTTTTTGTATATTTTGATGGTAGCCATGAAGATTTTCAACGCCAAATTAGAGGGGGCCTTACCGAAGTAGTGGTTCGTCAATTAATGTACGGAAAAAGTTGGAAAGAAATGGTAAAGAACTCTGCATTAATGAGTGTTCCCGATTGGTATATCGATGGAATTGTTTCGTACGCAACCAGAAAATGGAGCGTTCAAATTGATGATCAATTACGCGACATTGTGTTGAACGGTAGACTCGGTAAAATTAACCGCCTTTCTGGACCCGAAGCCACATTTGCGGGTCACGCCTTATGGTATTACATTTCTGAGGTATATGGTCCTGAAGTCATCCCTAACATTTTATACATGTCTAAAATAAGCCGGAGTATTGAAAGTGGTTTCCTCTTTGTCTTGGGCCAATCTATGGAAGGTGTTATTGAATCGGCACAGCGGTATTATTTAGGCAAATACATATCAGATGATGCCAACAGGAAATTACCAGATAGCGATGAGCTAAAAATTCGCACAAAAAAAACCAGAACTTATCAAAGAGTATCACTGAGTCCGGATGCCGAGTATGTGGCTTTCACTTCCAATGAATTGGGGCAATACAAAGTATGGCTTCACAATGTCCAAAAAGGAAAAACAAAAAAAATATTAAAAGGTAATTTCAAACTAGAAAGAATACCTGATGTAAGCTATCCACTTTTAAGTTGGAGTCCTACCTCTGATATCTTAGCCGTAGTATACGAAAAGAAAGGAAAGGTCTTATTAGAACTGTATGATATGGAAACCAAGAAATGGGATAAAAGAGAACTAGTTCGAGTGGATAAAGTTTTAGGCTTCAATTTTTCTCATGATGGTCAAAGACTAGTAATATCAGCTATAAAAAACAGTCAATCAGATCTTTTTGTTTTTAACCTTCTACAAAACTCCATGCGTCAAATCACTAATGATATTTACGATGATCTAACTCCTAGTTTTATACCGAATACCAATAAAATAATTTTTGCATCTAACAGAGGTTCTGACTCTGTGAAGGTGAAAAAAGATATAAATCAAATGATGTCGAATACCGACCTTTTTATATATGATTATAAAGAAAAACCAAAAACATATAAACGTATTGTTAACTCTCAAGACTATAACGAAAAACAGCCTTATGCTTTAACCGAAAAATACTTTGTATATCTCAGTGGTGAAAACGGTATGATCAACAGGTATGTGGGTGAAGTAGATAGCACTATAAGCCATGTAGACACCACTATTCATTACAGATACTTCACCAAGACTACTCCCGTATCTAACTATAAAAGAAACATACTTTATCAATCCATGAGTGTAGAAAGTAAGAAGTTTGCTCAAATGCTCAAGTATAAAGGGAAATACCGTTTTTATATTGAAGATTTCAAAAATGTAAAAGAAGAAAACTTAGAAAGTACGGGATACGAAAAAACTATTGAAAAGAAAAAAGAAGTATTAAAAAGACTAGAAAACGAAAAAGGAACTCAATTTAAAGTAGTAGACGCCCCAATTAGAGACCAAAAGGTTTTTTCAGATAGTTTAGCGTTAAACATAAGAGATTATAGCTTTGGCAATGATATTCCTAAAAAGACGGAACAAAACCCTAGTGGACCAATCAAAAACTCAAAGCTAATTACCCTAAAAACGGTTGATACAAAAAAAACAGATTCTGAACCAGAAGAATTGTTTGTACCCAAACAAGAAAACTACCGCCTGGCATTTACTGCATCTGACGTTACAACTGCCGTTAATTTTGAATTCGCTAACCAACTTTACCAACCTTTTAATGGAGGACCATATAACAACCCTGGTACAGGAATGGTTTTTAAAATAAGTCTTTTTGATATTATGGAAGACCATAACATAACAGGTGGTGGTCGATATGGGCTTAACGGAGCAAGCAAAGAGTGGTTCCTTACCTATACCAATAGGAAAAAACGGATGGATAAAGAATATAGTTTCCAACGACAAAAATTAGATCAAGTTAAGCCAGTAGAAGACCCTGTTTCTGGGGCATTCATTAACTTTCCTGCCAGTTCTATCACCACTCAACTTAAAGCCGCCTATTCATGGCCTTTTAACGAGGTTTTGGCTTTAAAAACCACTGTAAACCTTCGAAATGATCGAATTATTACTAAAAGCGTTGAAGATATTTCTCATGCCGAAGAAGACGTAAATAGAAATTGGGCAGGATTAAAGTTTGAACTCATATTTGATGATACCCGAGACATTGAATTGAACATTAAAAATGGAACCCGTTTCAAAATTTTTGGAGAATCTTACCTAGAGCAAGATGATGGAATAAAAGACATAAACATTGTTGGTGCTGATTTTAGAACTTACACCAAAGTACATAGAAATATTGTGTGGGCCAATCGGTTTGCAGCGAGTACCTCTTTTGGTCAAAGAAAACTAGTTTACTATTTAGGTGCCGTAGATGAATGGATTAAATCAAACGACCGATTTAATACAGAACAAAATATTGCCCGTGACCAAGGGTATTATTGGCAAGCTTTGGCTACAAATATGCGTGGATTTCAGCAAAACATTAGAAACGGAAATACCTTCTTTGTAATAAATTCGGAGTTAAGAATACCGTTCTTTCAATATGTAATTTCTAGGCCTATACGTTCTGAATTTGTAAAACACTTTCAAATTATTGGCTTTGGAGATGTTGGTACTGCATGGAACGGAACCGACCCATATAGTGATGACAACTCATTTAATACACGAACTATTAACTCAGGAGGTAGTGATGTTACCATTCGATTAAATAATAAAAAAGACCCTCTAGTTGGATCTGTGGGGTTTGGTTTCAGAACCAAAATATTAGGTTATTATTTACGATATGATCATGCTTACGGAATTGAAGATGGTGTATTTTTAAAATCAAGAGGACATTTAAGTATTGGACTTGACTTTTAGACCAAGTATAGGTCTACTTTTGTAGCATGAAAAATGCCGGCAAAACTCAACATGAAATTTTAGCAAAATTAGGGATCAAATCCTTAAACCCAATGCAAAAAAAGGCGATTAAAGTCATTTCGTCTAGCCCCGAAATTGTTCTTCTATCACCTACCGGAACCGGTAAGACGCTCGCATTTTTATTACCTATTATTGAAAGTCTAGATTCTGAAATTGATCAAATTCAAGCCATTATTATTGCCCCATCAAGAGAGTTAGCCATACAAATTGAGCAGGTAGCCAGAGAAATGGGGACTGGTTTTAAAACCAACGCTGTTTATGGGGGTAGATTGTTTTCTAAAGATAAGCAAGACCTAAAACATAGACCTGCAATTTTGGTAGGCACACCAGGTAGAATAGCCGACCATTTACGTAGAGACACCTTTACTATTTATGATATCCAAACACTTGTTTTGGATGAATTTGATAAATCGTTAGAGGTAGGTTTTGAGGGCGAAATGAGTGAAATCGTATCCCTACTTCCAGCGGTAAATAAACGCGTTCTTACCTCCGCTACTCAAGAAGTGGAAATACCAGGATTTGTTCGTTTAAGAGCTCCTAAAGTTTTAAACTTTCTAGGAGAAGAAAATTCTAAACTAGCCATTAAAACCATTTTATCACCTAAAAAAGATAAGCTAGAATCATTAGTTGAATCACTACGCTTTATTGGAAATCATAACGGAATTATTTTTTGCAATTTTAAAGACACCATTTCTAGAGTGTCGGAGTTTCTGACCGAAAACGGAATCAAACATGGTTGCTTTTACGGAGGTATGGAACAAAAAGATCGGGAACGAGCATTAATCAAGTTTAGAAATGGCTCTTACAACATTCTATTAGCTACTGATTTGGCGGCTAGAGGTATTGATGTGCCTGAAATAAAATTCATTATTCACTACCACCTTCCTGTTAGAAGTCAGGAGTTCACCCATAGAAACGGACGTACCGCAAGAATGAACTCAGATGGAACAGCATATATTTTGGCTTGGGAGGAAGAGCAACTTCCAGAGTTTATTGAGAAACTCTACCCAGAAGCCATTGATATTTCTGGAGACCACATTTTAGAAGAGCAAGAAAACTGGACCACCCTATTCATATCTGGAGGTAGAAAAGATAAAATTTCTAAAGGGGATATAGCTGGTGCCTGTTTTAAAGTAGGTAAACTAAAACCCAATCAATTAGGTAATATCGAATTAAAATCTGATTGTGCTTTTGTTGCTGTTTCAGAAAAAAAAGCCAAGCAGGTTATTCAAAAACTAAATAACACCAAACTCAAAAAGAAAAAAATTAGAGTCTCCTTGGCTTAAGATTTCTTTTCTCGGGGTCCTCTTTTATAAATAACTAACCCATTCAAGAAATTTCTTAAAATTTGGTCTTGAAGAGGCATGTATTTTGGGTGATCTTCGGCTCTAAAAAAAGCACCTAATTCACTTTTTCCAATTTGGTAGTCTACCAATTTAAGGATTTCAATAATATCGTCATCTCTTAATTTTAAAGCCACCCTTAATTTCTTAATGATATCGTTGTTTGAAAGTCCCATTCTATTCTTTTTCTTGGTTAAACTTATTATATCGTTGCTCCTCTCTTTTCATGAGCGTTTCAAATTTAGATGGTTCATCAATTTGAATCATCATTTCCTCATTGGTAATTGGATGGACAAACCTTAAACCCATAGCGCAAAGAAAAAGTCCTTTTCCTTTAAACACCTCCTCTTCTCTGTCATACAAAACATCTCCCATTATTGGATGTCCCGCTTCCGACATATGAATTCGTAATTGGTGCGTTCTACCTGTTTTAGGATAAAGGTCTACTAAACTTAAACTTCCATTTCTTAAAGAAGGTACCGTATATACATTTTTATATTCCGTTTCCGACCTTTTGCCTTCAATTGGAGCGTTTATTTCTCCCTCATCGGGTACATGTCCTTTAACAACAGCACAGTATTTTTTCTCAATTTCTTTGTTTTCAAGCATCTGCCCAAGCAGCATCAAAGCTTTGGCAGTTTTAGCTACAATTAATAACCCGCAAGTAGCGGCATCTAAACGGTGAACTGGTTTTGCCCATGCTAGGGCATCGGTTTGAGTTGATTTCTCAAATTTCCCAATTAGTGCATTCTGCATGGTCATAAATTGGTTTCCAGAAACAGGAATCCCCCCCGGTTTATTCACTATGGCTAAATGTTCATCTTGAAAAACAATATCAAAATTTAGGTGATACTGTTTTGGAGGGGCCTCCTCTAAATCCATCCAATCAATTTTTTGCCCTGGTTTCACCCAAGTTCCAGTTTTAGCCGGTCCGTTATTAACCAAAATTCTTCCTCGAGTAATTTGCTTTTTTATTGCGCTTCTTGACGGTATATCCGGAAAAATTGAAGATACGTAATCGTATAACCTAACTTCTTCCGTTCCTTCCGGAACAATATGTGATTGAATTAGTTTCAAAATAAAAATTTTCACAAAGGTAGCCGATTAAGAATGTTCTTATGACATGCCTTTCGATTAATAAATACAAAATCACAAAACACCTATCAAAAACTGCCCATTGATACATATTTTTCAATGTGTTTCAACAAAGTGTCAAAAAAAAAAATCAAGGCAACAAAAAACTACTATTGTAACGGTGCTAACAAAAAACACACATTAACACCCAAGAATCCGACAATTCGTCACAGGTTTTTTAGACTTTATCACAAGTTTGAAAATGGTTCGAATACTAGGTGTTAATTTGCTTTCTTGGTTATTACCACATTTTTTTTGGGTCCAATTCAATCCCCCAATTAAGCTTTTAGAGTTTATGCATAGATTGCGACTACATCACTTTACTGCTGCTATTATTGCAGTAACATTTGCTTTTGGCGCGTTTTACACCAAGGTTTGGAGTAATAACGAAGAATCTGCTTTTGCCGATATCGTAAATTCAGAGATTGAAAAAGTAAAAGCGCTCAGAATGCAATTGAACACACCAGTAATGGACTCTCTTGCAGACATTGAGAATTATCTCTTAGATCTAAAACTTAAAGCTATAAACAATGAAGAAGCAGAACTTTTAGCTGAAATAAGTTACAACCTAGGTATTTTATACTTTAATACTCAGGAATACATAAAAGCCATACCACCCCTTCAAAGCGCTTTGGATAATATTTCAGACCTCACCTATTCGGATAGTTTACTCCTATACAACAACATTACAATTGCTTTCACAGAAATCAAGGCATACAACTCGGCAGTACAATATGTTGGTGAGTTAGAATATTTAATTAATAAAAATCCCAAAGAATACAATCGAATTACCAATAACGTAATTTCGCTTGACGGGCTTTACTATAATTTAGGAATGTATGATGATGCCATTCGGGTTTTTAAAATAAAAACCAGTAAAGGTGAAAACTTAGTTCGTTCAGACCCTTACAGGTACGCGGTTGACTTATTTGATTTTGCCCGTTACTTTAGTGCCAATAAACAACCCGATAGTGCCTTGCATTACTACAACAGAGCCAAAAGTATTGTGGAAAGTTCAAATTTTGAAAATAGCGACTATTTTTTAGGACTTATTCAAGGAAATGCCGCCCAAGCACTAATTCAAAAAAACAAATTTCAAGAGGCGATCCCTTTACTGAAAGAAGACTATGCCTCCAGCCTAAGAGCCAATGACATGGCAAATTCTGCAAAAATTTTAAATATTTTGGCTTACTGTGAATTCAAAACAGGAGATATTGACAATGCACTTAGACATTTACAAGCAGTTAAAACCCACGTAAGTCAACATGATGAATACAAAACTTTTTATAATAACACTCTTTATTTAAGCCAGGCTTTTGGTAAGCTACAGCAATATGACTCCGCTTATTGGTATGCTAAAAAATACATATCGCTAACCGACTCCATAGCCGCAACAAGAAATATTGAAAAATCGGCTCAACTTGCCGTTTCGGTAGAATTAAGACATCGAGAACAAATCATGCAAAAAGCGCTTCTGCAAATGCACAAGCAAAAACTAAATGCCGCAAAAAATAAAGAAACCTTTAATTGGGTTTTGGGTGCTACTGCAATTTTGGCCATTTCTTTTATTTCAGTTTTATTTCTTTTTAGAAAGCAAAGTTTACAAAAATCAAAATTAACAGCCCTTATAGCAGATTATGAAACCAAAACACAAGAGGTTGAAAAGTCATTACATGAAAAAGAATACCTATTAAAAGAAATTCATCACAGGGTTAAAAATAATCTCCAAATTGTATCTGGAATCCTTCAACTTCAGGCACTTCATAGCAAGAATAAGGAGATTAAATATATCATGAATGAAAGTCAAACCAGAATTAAATCAATGGCTTTAATACATCAAATGCTCTATCAAAATGAGGACATTAGGTATATTCCATTCAAAAAGTACCTAGAAAAGCTAAGCATGCAAATAATGAGTGCACTTATGGTTGATTCTAATCGTATAAAGGTGAACATTATTATTAAAGAAATTCATTTAGATGTAGAAAAGGCTATTCCGTTAGGTTTAATAGTAGACGAACTTTTATCAAATGCCATCAAATACGCCTACCCTAAAGATGCCACTGGACAAATTGATATATGGTTAAAAAACGATAACATTGGAGAATACACCCTTGTGGTATCAGACGATGGAGTTGGACTCCCTCCTGATTTTGATATTACCAGAACAAACACCCTTGGGTTACAATTAGTAACCATGCTTTCCAAACAACTAAAAAGTGAGATAAAATTAAATTCTAGAAAAGGAACCGAAATTTCTCTTAAATTTAAAATTCAAAATCAAGAACAATGAGTTATAAGGTAAAAATATATATTGTTGAAGACGAGTACATTACGCAAGCGGTGCTTAAAAACAATGTAGAAGAAATTGGCTATACCGTTGTTGGAATGGCCGATAATGCAGAAGATGCTTGGGAAGACTTGCAAAATTTGGATGTAGATTTAGCATTACTTGATATAAATCTTGCCGGTGAAAAAGATGGTATTTGGTTAGCCAAACAAATACGTGAATCTATTGGAATTCCGTTTATTTTTCTTACCGCATACGGAGATAAAGCCACTATAAACACCGCAGTAAAAACCCAACCTAATGGCTATTTATTAAAACCATTTAATGAAGTGGATATTTATACGGCTATTGAAGTTGCATTAAATAACTTTAACCATGCACAAGCTAATAAAGAAAAACCTAGCGAGGAAAAAAAGCCAGAAAATGCCACCCCAAAACCTACCAGTTCAACCGAGGTTTCTGTAGGAAATGATCAAACTATTTATCTTAAAGTTGATAAGATTTTTTACAAAATAAGATTGTCAGAAATATATTACGTGAAATCCGACAGTAATTATGTAGAAGTCTTTCTAGATCAAAAAAAACATTTAGTACGAAGCACATTAAAAAATTTCATTGATTTACTTCCTGAAGATATGTTTATCCAGGTTCACAGGTCATACATTGTTAACATTAATGAAATAACAAGTATTGGTGATGGCGAAGTAAACCTAACAGGTGATCGAACAACTCCATTATCCGCAAATTTTAAAGAAAAAGTATTTAACAGAGTAGTTAAATAAAAGAAAAAAATGAAGCAAATTTTTGGAATATTGGCGAGTTTTATTTTCAGTTTAAGCGTAAATGCTCAGAACGAAGAAGTATCTGGTTATATACAACAAATGTATACTACCTGGGATTCTATTTATTCCGTTTATTCCACTTCTTATCCAGAGGGCGACTCCTCCATTGCTATTGGGTTAATAAAAAACACGCCCAATTTATTACAAAATTCAACTTCGCCAAAACAAAGCATTGAAGCGCTTAAACAAGCTATTTTGTTAGAGGAAGCAAAAGTAGCTGATGGAGATATTGGATTGGGATTTAGAGGAGATTACGTCTATAACCTTGACCCTGGTTTTGGCTTTGAAGACAACCTTTTTTACGACCAAAAGTTTAGGGTATCTGTTGAAATGGATATTTTGAAAAGTGGCTATTTTGAAAATCACGACAGAGCAAAAATTAAGTACAACGAATTAGAAATTAGAAAAAAATTATCCTCGGAGGAAACAAAAAAAGAGGAGCGATATTTGAAATGGCATAACATCATTTACCAGTTTAATCGTAATAAAATTGAAGTGTTACGTTCCAGAGAAAAACTGGCGGCCAATAGAGTAAGTGTAGCCACCAAACTAAACCATCTAAAATATGTCTCGCAAGAAGATCTTATAAAACATATTTCTTCGCATGCAGAAATACAAAGCATGCTAAACATTTATCAAGATTACAATGACCAGCTCGCCTCAGAACTACATGTAAGCGATTCTACACCGGTTATTTATCCTGCTATTGATATTGATTATAGTTATTCGTATAAACTCTTAACTAACGAGGAACCCGATTCAATTGCAGAATTACTTATTGAAAATTTGAAATTAGCAGACAAAACCATAAATGATTTTAAATTAAAGCCTTTTATTGCCTTTAATTTTTATGATTTAGTAGGTTACAACCCTGATTTCCGAACCTTCTTTTCAGTAGGAGTAACTGTGGCTGCCCCGTTAAATTTCAATACTAAAAACCGCTCAAACCTAAGAGAAGCACAGGCTAATTTAATTGCCATACCCACAAGTACCAAACCAGAAGTACAAGAAGATGTTTTAACTCAATTCTATGAGTTTAGATACAAACTAAAACAATACACTACACTATTTCATAAACGTGAAACTTACTCAGAATTAATTCGACAAGAACGCGTTAAGCACGATGTAGCACCGCTAACCTTTAATCCTATTAAAGCATTAAGACTAATGGATCAATTGATGCAAGTAGATATTGAAATGATTGATACCAAACAACAAATGTATTTAAAAGCTTTAAATATTTATACTGATCTTCCTTACAGCGAGGCTGAGAATTTAATCAAACCCATTGACTTAAAACAAGATCAAAATTCGGCAAACAAGCACAAAAACAGTATTTATGTATGGAGTTCCACAATCATGAAAAATAGCCCTTCCGTTTTAGCGCATTATATAGATTTAAATCCATTTTCTAGAGCAACTATTAGTCTGAATAACAAAACTGAGGCCAGAGAAAAAACTATGAAATTGGTAGATTTCTTAATTGACGAAGATAAAGAAATTGAATTTATGATTGGAAATAATAAGCTAATTCATGGCGGTTTTCAAGAGTATATGCAAAAACTAGAAACAGGTGTTGATTGGTCAAAAATATCAGCCATCCACCTTGATGTAGAGCCTCATACACAAGACGATTGGCATGAGAAAAAACCCGAGTACCTTAAAAAGTACCATGCTTTATTAGTTGAGGCAAATAAGTTTTGTGAGAAAAATGGTCTTAAACTAGGGGTCAGTATCCCTACCCACTATCCAGAAGAAGATATTTTTAAAATATTTGAAGCGGTAGATCGAGTTTACTTTA
>JBMYWA010000037.1:0-22749 GCA_049606935.1 Salibacteraceae bacterium | reverse complement strand
TACAGTTTAATGCGATAATTGAAGTATGGCTAAAAGAGATGCGCCAGAAATTAATGCGGGGTCGATGGCAGATATCGCCTTCCTTTTGTTAGTATTCTTCTTGGTTACTACCACGATGGATTCTGATATGGGAATGATGCGTAAATTGCCGCCAACTTTGCCGCCAGACATGCCAAAACCGCCACCAATTAAAGATCGAAACGTATTTGTTGTATTAGCAAATGCTAATGATCAATTATTGGTTGAAGGGGAGTTAATGGATATATCTGAATTAAAGGAAGCTGCTAAAGAGTTTATCGAAAACCCGTTAAACGATGAAACGCTTCCAGAAAAGAAACCAGTAGATGTGCCATTTATGGGTACTAGAATGGTGTCTAAACAGGTTATTTCATTACAAAATGATAATGGGACTTCTTACAAATTGTATATTCAAGTGCAAAATGAATTAGCGGCAGCTTATAATGAGTTACGTAATGAATTAGCAAATGAGCAATTTGGAGTGTCGTATGAATCGCTAGTAGAAAATAAGGACAAAGCAAGGTATAAAGCTATTCGAAAGGTATATCCTCAAAGAATATCTGAAGCTGAGCCAAAAGACGTAGGAGGTAACTAGTATGAGTAAGTTTAAAAATGACGACAATAAAGCGGAACCAGCTATTTCAACTGCTTCGCTACCGGATATTGTATTTATGCTACTTTTCTTCTTCATGGTAACTACAGTTATGCGTGAGGTTGATCTTAAAGTTAAGGTTACTGTTCCTGAAGCTACAGAAATTCAAAAATTTGCGAATAAATCATTGGTGACTTATATCTATATTGGTGAACCAGGTGATACAAAAGCTTTTGGTACAACTTCTCGTATTCAATTAGGAGATGCTTTTGCGGATGTTAAAGAAGTTGGAGCTTATATTGAAACTAGAAGGGGTGAACATGATGAAGCCGAGGTTCCGTTACTGATTACCGCTTTGAAAGTAGATAGAGAAACTAAAATGGGCATTGTTACTGAGGTTAAACAAGAACTTCGTAAAGTATCTGCCTTAAAAATTAGTTATTCTACAGTAGAAGGTCTTCCTTCTAGGTAAATGCTAATCACATAGAAATTCATAAAAAAAGGGGAAGTTTACTTCCCCTTTTTTTATGTCTCATTTTTAATTGATTTGGATTAAAAAAGTACATGTATTAGTTCCATGCAAAGAAAAATGGCTTTATCCATTGATCATTTTTTCTCTTTGTTGATAAAGCAACCATAACCCAAAGGCAAATGCTATTAAACTACCAAGAAAAACCGTGAATGTTGGTTCTTGCTCCATTACTGCCGAATCTAATTCCGAACCATAGATTACGGCCAGACTCAGAGCTAGTCCATTATTAATGAAATGAGCCCATATAGCGGTCCAAAGATTCTTTGAGTAGAAATAAAAGTAGCCAAAAATCATACCTAATATCAGCCTCGAAAAGAACCCTAAAAATTGTAGGTGAAAAGCACTAAAAATGATGGATGTGATTAAAATAGCCATATGTGGATTAGAAAACCACTTTATGAGTTGTTTTTGAATAATTCCTCTGAAAATAAGCTCTTCTCCAATGGCAGGAAGCAGGGTCATCATTACAATATTAATTAATATATCTTGGCTAGAATTCATTTGTAATACCACCTCCATAAGGAGGTCGTTTTTGCGTTGCATAGAGCGCATCCATTCTTCGGCAAATCCCAAAAAACTAGGAAGGTGAATTTCAGCGTTCCAAATAGCCAAATAGTTAATAAAAGGGATAGATAATAAGGTTACAATTAAAACTATCAGAATAGATCTAAGGTTAGGGGCCTTTGCAATATTTAGTGCTGATATGGGATGGTTAGAAATAAGATAGGCAAACAAGAAGGCGGGCAAAAGAAACAAACCAACTTGCGAAAACATTTGTAAAAATTTGGCTGCCAAAACGATTTCTGAATCGGTTTTTATAGTTAGATACGATAATTCGTGAATGGAGTATCCCCAGGTAAACTCATTACATAAATAAAATAAACCTAACCCGATTAAAGTTCCTAAAACCATTAAGAAACCCAAGAGAACCAACTTACCAAAAGGGCTAGCGTTAACCCAATTATTTTTAAGTGACATAGAGAATTGTTTGTTGTAATTTTGCTGCTTCAAAGAAACCAAAAATATTGTGGTAAAAATAGATAAACTTGAATTGGGTGAATTCCCGTTGTTACTGGCTCCAATGGAAGATGTTAGTGATCCGCCATTTCGTGCTATGTGTAAAGAATTGGGAGCTGATTTAATGTACTCGGAATTTATTTCAACAGAAGGATTGATTCGAGATGCGGTAAAGAGTCGCGAGAAACTGGATATTTATCCAGAAGAACGTCCCGTAGGAATTCAGATTTTTGGTCATAATAAGGATTCCATGATGCAATCGGCAGAGATTGTAGAATCCGTGAACCCAGAATTATTGGATATCAACTTTGGTTGTCCAGTAAAGAAAGTGGTTTCAAAAGGAGCTGGAGCTGGAATCTTGCAAAACATTCCTTTAATGGAAGAGCTTACCAAAGCTGTTGTGGATGCCACTAAGCTTCCGGTAACTGTAAAAACACGCTTGGGTTGGGACGATGATACCAAGAGTATTGTGAGTACTGCCGAAAAGCTTCAAGACGTGGGAATCAAAGCTATTTCTATTCACGGGCGTACCCGAAAACAAATGTATAAGGGCAAAGCGGATTGGAGTTTAATTGCGGATGTAAAGAACAACCAGCGAATGAATATTCCTGTTTTTGGTAATGGAGATATTGATTCACCTGAAAAAGCCGTGGAGTATAAAGAACGCTACGGTGTAGATGGAATCATGATTGGTCGTGCGGCTATTGGATACCCTTGGATTTTCAATGAAATTAAGCACTATATGGCTACGGGTGAGCATTTAGCTCCACCAACTATTGCAGAACGTGTTCGAGTAGCGAAAAGACATTTGGAATTATCTTTAGACTGGAAAGGAGAAAGAAGAGGTATTGTGGAAATGAGACGTCATTACACCAATTATTTTAGAGGCGTGGCCCATTTTAAGGAAATCAGAAAAGTGTTGGTACAATCTGAAAACCCTAATGAGCTTTTTGATACCTTGGCGATGATTGCCCAAAAAGGAAATTCGGGTGAATTACGAATGATGAAAACGCTTTAGAAACTCCATTTTAAACGTAAGAAAACCCCGTTTCCTTGATTGACAAATTCACGTTGCATATTGTCTCCCCAAAATAATTGACCTACTAGATCCAGGTCCCAATTGGTTTTTATACTGTAGGTAACGGTAGGAAAGAATATCAACCAATTCACTCCGAAGCCATAGAAGCCCCCTAGGTTTGCCGAAAAAACTGGACTAAAGGGTTTAGAGAAATTCAAAAACACCGTGTGTTTATTAGGCATCATGGTTTTTGCGTTGGGGGTAAAGGTATTTAACGATAATGCGTTTTGAGGAACGTTGGTGCCTCCTGAGTTTAGGAGGTAAGAAATCATTCCTGTCCATCCTTTTTTGAATCCGTATTCCAAGGTGGTTGAAAAACTTAAAACTCCAGTTGCCGATGATAAGCTGTCATAGGGAATGAAGTAGGTTCCTTCCCCCTTAAAGCCCGCTTGCTTAATATTTCCAGCCCATCCAGTACCAATGGCTAAATCTTTTTGATATTTACCCGCTAAAAATTGAATGTCGTAAGTGTGGGTGTTGAACTTATACTTAATTGCTGCGGTATTGTTTACAGGGTCTTCAGCCCATTTATAAGCCACATCAATAGAACTCATGCCGCCAATGAAATATTGAACACGTACCGCATCCGACCCTGGTCGTTCTTCGTAATCAAAATCTAAATAGTTCAAGGCATTAAATAAATCATTCGGATTCCAAACCGTGTTCAATCCCCAATTTACCCTTTGTCTTCCAACTCTTACTTCCCAATCTCCCTTGGAGTAATCTAACCACATCCGGTCAATGATGGAGTTGATGATTAAAGAGTTTCCAGAAACCCATGTGCTTTCTAAATTTAAAACACCATCGTAGGCTTTAAGCTGGTCATCGTAAGGATTTCCAGTAACATTACCCACGGCAACGCCTGCTTTAGTCATTTCACCATAGAATGCTCTTATTCGTGCTCCTGCACCAAAGGTGAAATTCTTGGGTAGGGTAACCCGTAAATTCAATCGGTTATGAATGAGGTTATCGGTTAAAATGGTATCCGCACTTTGAATCAAATTGGTTTGCATGTATTTTAAGTACCCACCAAAACGAATGTTGTCTTTTAGTTTGTATTTCTTTTGTGCGTTTCCTGCAGAAGAAACTAACACCAAGCATATGATAAATAGGAGCTTTTTCATGCGCTTATTTTACGGTAACATCATCTACAATTTTACCATCATCCAAATGAACTATTCTTTTTGCTCGGTCAATTACTCTTTGATCATGGGTAGAAAATACAAAAGTAATTCCTTCTTCTTCATTGAGCTTTGCCATTATATCTAAGAGATCTTTGGTAGAACTGGAATCCAAATTTGCCGTAGGTTCATCGGCTAAAACAAACTTGGGTTTGGAGGCTAATGCACGAGCAACTGCTACTCTTTGTTGCTGACCACCCGACAACTCCGCTGGACGCTTTTCGGCTTTATCTGCAATTCCCATTTCATTCAGTAACTCAAGTGCGCGCTGATCTCGTTTTTTTTCATCTTGATTTTGAAGTAACATGATGAATTCCACATTTTCTTTTGTGGTGAGAACCGGAATAAGATTGTAGGCCTGAAATACGAACCCAATATTATTTAATCGAAAGTCAATTAGATCTCCATCACTCATTTCGGTAATAATGGTTCCATCAATTTCAACTCTACCTTCGGTAGCATCATCTAATCCACCTAAAATGTTTAACAGGGTAGTTTTACCACATCCTGAAGGACCAACAATGGCGGTGAATTCACCTTCCTCAACGTTAAAATTAATATCGTTTAATGCATGTACTGGAATGGTGTCTGCGTTATAGGTCTTTCTTATATTTTTTGCTTGTATAATACTCATAACAAATATCTTTCAATTAAACTTTTTGTAGGGCTTCAACGGGTTTTAAACTAATGGCTTTATAGGCTGGATATGCTGCACCAACAATTGTGGTAACGAATACTCCAATAGATACAATGACGTAAATAGAAGGATCTAAATACGGATACAAATCAGATGAGTATCCAAAAGCTTCTAACCCTTCAGAATACTCTGCCAAGTCTACTCCACGCTCACTGTAGTAGTTAACGTTTAAGAACCCTAAGGCTAATCCGATAGGCGTACCAACAAGTCCAAGAAAAATGGTTTCTACCACAATCATGAAGAAAACCTTGGTTTTATGCATGCCCACGGCCATTAACATACCCAGTTCTTTAATTCTTTCCAGTACGGCCATCAACATGGTATTAATTATTCCAAAAACTAGGGCGGTAAGAATAATTCCCATTAAGATGTAGAGCATGTTTCCAAACATGTCTGATACATAGGCTAAATCAGGTGAAATTTCTCTCCAATCTTGAATTAAATCATCCGTATACGATTTTTTGTAGGCTGCAATTACCGATTGTTCTTCTACTTGAACTTGGGTTAATGCGGCAATTTCGTGATAATTATTTCCAATACCCAAAAGAGGTTGAATATCTGTATCCCTCACAAATGCGGTCATCTCATTTAGGTTGATAGCTGATGTTTTAATGATGCCCACCACACGAAATGCAGCGGAAACCATTTCGCCATCTTGATCCGAAAAGGTCAGCACAATTTTTGAACGAATTCTGACATTGAGCTCTTCGGCTAGTTTTTGACCAATAATTACTGGGTTTCTTTTGATACCCTCAAAATAGGTACCTTCTATTAAAAGAGAATCAATTTTGGTAACCTCTCGCTCGTGTGCCACATCAACTCCTCGGATTTCTACACCGGCTGCTTTTTTTGCCGAAGCAATCATTCCGTTAACCAAAACACGTTGAGTGGCGGATACCACCCCTTTGGTTTGGCGTAACTTTTCTGTTTTTTCCTGTGCATTTGGAATAAAAAACGCAATGTCTTTATCCGTACCAAATTCAGGATGGTGAACTTGAATATTGGAAGTGTTGTGGTTAATGGCATCTGAGATGTAACTCACCATAAAGCCATTCATAAATCCAGTACCGGCAACTAACGCCCACACTCCCACAGCAATGGAAAAAACTACAATCAAGCTTCTTGATTTGTTTCTCCAAACATTTCTCCATGCAATTTTTAATAACATAATTTGTGTTTAAGTGATTGGTATTATTCGCCACGCATGGCTTTAACTGGTTTTAATTTTTGTATGGAACGCAAGGGGTAGAAACCTAAAATAAAGGACATAAAGAATATGGCCCAGGCTTGATTTAGGAAAATTTCTGGTTCTAACGAAAACTTCACCATTGCCTCCACTCCTTTTTGTGCCGCGGCTAATGCTACATCACCCGTTAATTCAATGGGGTTCAGATGCAGGTATAGGAGCCCAGGTAGAGTAACGCCAATTCCAATAAACAAAGCCATAAAAGTCATCATTAACATTTCTAAAGCAATGGTGACTTGCATTTTTAGTCGGCTCATTCCAATTGAAATCATTACGCCAAATTCATACTGTCTTTCTGCGGTCATCATCATGAAAGTGCCCAGCATACCAAATCCAATAACCAAATAGAGGATATACAACATGAATTTTGAACTTAGGTCGTCTATTTCGATGGCCTGAATCATTTCTGGAGTCAATTCTTGCCAATCCATCACTTCTAATTCCGATTCATCTACTTGTGATTTGATGGTTTTTTTGATGCGTTCCACATTAGAAGGCTTGTCTACCATAATGGAAATACTGGTCAACAAATCTGTTGCATCATATAACCATTGAGCTTGAGAAATAGGTAGAAATACAGATTGATCGTTTTGTGCTTTTACTGGAAATCTTACAATTCCTTTCACGGGGTAAATAGCGGCAGCAGATGCTCCATGGTAACCTTGTCCCAACATTACTAAGGTATCGCCAATAGACATCCCTAAATACTGTGCAAGCCCTTCCGAAATGAGTACGGCTTTGTCATTGATATCTAAATAGTCTCCCTCAATTAACTTGGATTTTAAGCGGGTAAGTCCATCTTCCGCAATTGGGTCAATACCCATAATCATAGAGCCGCGAGTTTTGGTTCCGTAGGCAGAAAGAATAAAAGACTCTACCCGAGGTACCACATCCGTTACCCCTTCAAATTGTGGAATGGAGGTTAATAAATTGCTGTCCACAGCCATGCTATTGTCAATGATCTTGTCATCCCAATATCCGTTTTTATGAATTTGAATGTGTCCGGTATAGAAACGTACCGAATTTTCAATCATATTTTCATACGAACCCATTTGCATGGAGCGCATAAAAACAGCTAGAATCACGGCAAACATGATGGAGCCAATGGTCAAATATGACCTCCGTTTGTTACGCCATATGTTACGCCAAGCGAGTTTAATAATCATAACCAGTAGGTTTAATCGTTTTTAGTAACCGATTTCATGTTTCTAGTAGTAAAGAAGCTTTCATCAATAGCAATGTCAAATTCCATTGAAATGGTAGTCATTATGGTTTTGTTGCCGGGTTTATCAGCCGGAATCATTTCCATTACGGAAGGTAATAATTTGCCATCGAAAGTTTTAGGCTTTTTTCCGAGCATGGTGTTTACCAGGAATTCATCTTCATCATAGAACTCCACTTTTAGTTGCATATGTTCGGTTTTATCTACCCATACAATTACTTTACCCCAAACAATGGCGGCATCTTCCTTAGGTATCATAATGATTTGGTAGCAATCATAACCTTCAATGGTTTCTTCTTTTCCAAATTCATGGCTATAATCAGTTACCAAAGAAGATTGTTGTACCAAGTCGTCATTGGTAAAATCTGTTCCCATCCAGTTTTGTGACATCATAGATGGGGGTAGTTTAATGATACGTTCAATACTGGGAGTATAAGACCAGACTTCTTTTTCGCGATTTAAAAAAGTGCTTCCTTCATCTCGTTTAGGACTGGTCATTAAAGTCAAGGAGTAGTCACGCCCTTTTGACCAAGAAATCATGGTCATTTCACGTGTATAAGAAGGGCGCACAATGGTGATGCTACTTTCCGATTTTAAACTTTTCCCTTTTAATTTATTATCCATTTCGGTAATAACCTCCTTGGCTGTTTGTGCAAGAAGTAGTTGAGGAATAAACAAAAGTGCAATTACTAGATTTTTCATATTAATTGGTTTTCAAATATTTATTGAGAATGATCTCCTTATGCGGTGTGATATCCGTTTTCGGGTAAATGGAAAGCTCCATTTTTAATCCCGCAAAAAAGTAATACAGGATTGCAGATTCCTGTTCTGGATTCTTGCATGAAATTCCGCGAAGAAGTTCCGTCAGGTAGTCTTTTACACGTTGCGATTCGGGTTCCATTTCTTGGAACTTGTTTTTTAATACGGGATGTGCCATTAATGGAACCATCCATGGTAAAAGATGTTTGGTGTTGTTTATGGAATCAAACCATCTGGATATTTCTGCTTTGAAAATTTCACTTGGTGTAGCAGATGAATCAATGGATGGAGGAATTACCGCATTTTTTTCATGTTCAAATTCTATAATAGCAAGAATCAGGTCCTCTTTGGTTTTGAAATGATGGTAAAATGCCCCTTTTGAAACTTGGGCATTCGAAATAATGGTATTTACCGAGGTACTTTCATACCCCTGTTGGCTAAATAAAGATTCTGCAGAAAGAATGATTTTTTCTTTAGCTACCGACATTTTATTTAACGAACCTTTTGTCATTCTATTTTACTTAGAACACAAAAGTAGGTTAAAATTCATTACCGACCGACTGGTCGGTCGGTTTTATTTTGGGAGTCCAATTACGAACGTTCCGGTGGCTTTTCCTTTCTCATTTAGAGCAGGCTCCTTTGTCCACGAGTAGGAATCAGAAGATAAGCCTTCTAAAAGTTGATCCATATCATCCATACTGTACATTCTTGGCATAGAAGCTTGCCCATCCCATGCGTAAAGAATAGGAATTATTGGGACTAAATAGGTGAAAACCAATTGTTGCCAAGTGAGTGGTTTAACAAAAGGAGTCATGAATAGAACCGTGATTATCATGATGACCATAGAAATGGGTAACATGATTAACCAAGCAATGAGGGGCATTTTGTTTTCGGCCATTTCATAAATTAAGAAGGGTTGTTTGTTTTCGTAGGCCGATTTTAAAATGCTTTTGGCTTGTTTTGGAGGCATATGGTGAAAGCAATTAATCATTGTTTTCAATCCTTGTGGTGCCGATTTAAAATCGGAGGCATTTACTGGAGTTTCTAGGTATTTTAAATTTTCGCCTCCATTTTCATTTATGTATTTGATAGCCGTTTTATTCGGGAATAAATCTGAAAGCGTCATTTTCACCTCTGGAATGTCTTCATGAATCAGGGGCATGGCCCCACCTGCTCCAGAGCCTAAATCAACTACGGAGTTAAGTTTGTTTTCAGAAAGTACAGTTTTCACTTTTTTAGAAATGATATGCTGTATCCCCATCATTTTAATCAAGACTGTTATTAGTCTAGTCATGGAAGATCTGATACTGTCAGGAATCCATTGAAAATCCTCAAATTCAAATAGTTGAACTCTTTTCATGGTATTTAGAATTTAATAATTGCAAAATAAGGCGCTAAATAGGTGTTTGCAAAATATGCGTTGTAAATAATCAATGTGTTGTGGTTAAGGTTTGCAAAGCAATTTTATACCTTGCGAAAAATTTTCGATTATGAGTTTAAAAGATCAAATAAATACAGATATCAAAAACGCCATGCGTGCTAAAGAATCAGATAAATTAGCCGCTTTAAGAGCTGTTAAGGCTGCAATTATTGTGGCAGAAACCGCAGAAGGCAGTAATGGAACATTATCTTCAGACGAGGAGATTTCATTACTATCTAAGTTGGTAAAGCAAAGAAAAGATGCTGCTGAACTATACAATGGACAAGACAGATCAGATTTAGCAGAGCCCGAAGAATTTCAAGCAAATGTAATTTCTGTGTATTTGCCAGCTCAAATGAGTGAAGATGAGGTGCGTGAGGTTGTTCAAGCTCAAATTGCCAAAGTGGGTGCATCTGGTCCATCCGATATGGGTAAAGTTATGGGCCCTGTAATGGGGCAGCTTAAAGGTAAAGCAGATGGCAAAATGATTTCAACCTTAGTAAAGGAAGAATTAAACAAGTAGATTTCAACAACCTTGTTTTGGGTTGTGAAACTTTTAAAAATCCTTTCAAGCAGTTTGTTTGGAGGGATTTTTTGCGTTTACGCAGTTGATTTATAAAATGTTGTGTGGCAGAACGTGAATAACTTTATTTGGGCCAAACCTAATTGTTACGCATGCATAATAAAAGAACCCTTACATTTGTGACCCCCAATTTGAATTATGATAAAAAACGTACTGGTAACATTTTGTTTAATTCCATTTTTGTCTTTCTCTCAAAACCAGGAGATTGCAACATTTGTGAGTTATAATTTACTGAATTACAGAAACGAAACTTCGTTTTGCACAAATTCTAACAACTCACCCATCGCTAAAGAAGGGTATTTTGAAACAATTTTTTCGCATGTTAAACCAGATTTAATTGCGTGCAATGAATTAGGGGCGAACCCTACAAATGCGGTAAAAATATTAGATCGTTGCTTAAATGTAAATGGAGAAACAAAATTTGAAATGGCCTCCTTTTCCAGTAGTTCGGGTTCTAACCTAGCGAATGCATTTTTTTATAACGGAGATATGTTTGCTATGCACTCCTCTGATAAAATAATTAATGATGTGGGAGGTTCGCCAATTGTTAGGTTAATAGATGTTTTTAAACTGTATTACAAAGATGCCAATTTACAATCGGGTGCTGATACTACTTTTTTAACAGTTTTTGTAGGCCATTTAAAGGCTGGCAATACTAGCTCAGATCGAGCTAAAAGAGCAAGCGCAACTGAGGCAATCATGAATTATATCGATGTAAACAACGTTTCTGGCAATTATATTTTTTCTGGAGATTTTAATGTTTATTTCGATTCTGAAATAGCCTTTCAACAATTAATAAACCCCGCTAATTTAGATCATAGATTTGTTGATCCCATAAACAGGTTGGGTAGTTGGAATAACAATTCCTCTTTTGCAGAGGTACATACCCAATCTACTCACTCAACTAGCAATGGGTGTGCAAGTGGAGGAGGTCTAGACGATAGGTTTGATTTTATTTTGATGTCCGCAGATATGAAAAATAATACCGATCACATGGAATACGTTAATAATAGCTATCAGGCCCTGGCTAATGATGGAAATCATTTTAACAGTTCAATTAATAACCCGGCCAATACATCTGTACCAGCAAATGTTTTAAACGCCATTTATAACGGAAGTGACCATTTACCAGTAGTTATGGATGTGATAATTACGGAGGCAACACCCAATAATGTGGTAGCTGCAACTAATTTTAATACGGTAATAAAGTTTGTATCTCCCAGTAACAATGTTATTAGAGGAAGAATAATAAAAGGGCAAGGTTTGTTGAACATTAAGGTTTACGATATAACCGGCAAACTACTTAAAGAAACTCGTTTAAATGGAGCTTCAGGTGATTTTTTCACTATTCCAGTAAACGCTTCAGGGCTTTTGTTTATTGATGTTCAAGATGAATTTGGATTCCGAAATATTTATAAGGTCATTCAGAATTAACAATTTAGTGATTTAGTATCTTAAAAAATCATAAAAAACGAGTTACATTTGCAGCCCAAATTTTTGGATGTAAGCTTTTGTGAAAGGTCAAACATTATTGATACAAGAATGAGATTAAGACTAATAGTAGTAATAAGTTTGTTGTTAAACGTGGGTGCACATGCTCAACAGTTTGATGAATCTACCACCAAAGTTTCAGATGTAAGACTAAATGTTACCAATATTGGAACTTTTGGAAATGCATTTAGAGGTTACCGAGATGGTTCTGGAGCGCAAAGTTGTGCTTACCCGGTTGGTTCGGGTGTAGAGCATTTGTTTGAGGCCGGTTTTTGGTTTGGAGGAGTGGTAAATGGGCAAACCTTAATTTCAACCTCTGCGTATGATGCTTCTCAAGGATATTCTACGGGTAAAGGTGGTTTCGAATTTACTAATGTGAGCGGGCCATTAAAGGTGAGGTCAACTTATTTTGATAGCCCATATTACTCGCCTGAAGCTATTTCTCATGAAGATTTTGTGAGTACGTTTACCGACTCAAATATTTTGATTCCCGGCACACAAATTCCCATTCAAGATCACACCAACCCTTTAAATGTAGAGGTTATTGGGCACACGTATAATTGGAATTACACATTTAGCAATTTCTTTGTAATCACGAATTTTTACATTGTTAATCATGGTAATAGTGTAATTGATAGTGCACATTTTGCTTTTTGGGCCAATACAGTTGTTCGAAATATTAATATTACCCCCGCAGGTTCAGGAGGTGCAGGATTTTACAATAAAGGAGGTAATGGGTTTTTAGATTCTTTATACATGAGCTATTGTTATGATAAAGGTGGCGATGTGGGGTTCACCCAATCCTATGTTGGTCAAAAGTTTTTAGGAGCAGAGGATAAACATGGTTTTCATCATCCAGGATTATTGGATAGCAATGGTTTTGAAACAGATGATTTAAATATCCACTACAATGTATGGCAATTTAATAATACCTCTGATCCTATTTATTTCTTGCCTAATTCGGATAATCAACGTTATGATAAAATGACCAAAGGGCTTAATCAATCTCCTTGCTGGAACAGTATTGCACACCCAGATTGTAGCTCAAAATCAATATCTGAACAAATTAACGAACTGGGAAATAGATCTGATTTGGTGTCGGTTGGGCCTTTTAGAGATTTTGCCCCAGGCGATACAATTAACGTTACCTACGCCTTTATTTTAGGTCCAAAAAAAGACGATGGACAAGACCCATCCCTAAACACCTTGGAGCAAAAAGAATTCTTTATGCAAAATGCAGGTTGGGCACAAACGGCATATAACGGAGAAGATGTGAACTTTAACGGAATTTTAGATCCAGATGAAGACCTTGATGGTGATGGAAAAATTACCAGATACATTTTGCCTACTCCCCCTAATTCACCTCGAACTCGTATTGATGCTACCGATAACAGAATAGATATTTATTGGGCGAATAATTCTGAATTCTCTATAGATCCAATTACACAAGAAATGGATTTTGAAGGTTATCGAATATATTCATCTAAACTCGGATTCGATGTGGCTCAAACCCCACCAAAATTGGAGTTTGTGAAAATTGGTGAAAACGATATTCCAAATAATGGGCTGTTTTATGATATTGGATTTGAGTCAGTTACACTAGAAGAGCCAAAAATATTTGAAGGCGATACCAATTTATATGTGTATAAATACAGTATTGAAAACGTACAGAACGGATGGCAATACGCTGTTGCGGTAACGGCATTTGATAGAGGAAATCCAGGGGCTAACCTGGAATCGTTAGAATCAAGTCCAAACTTCAACAACTTCCGTGTGTTTGCCGGTAAGGATGCTGTTGAGGATTTGAAGGAAAACGGTCCATTCGCCTATCCAAATCCATACTATGCAGGAGCAGCTTGGGAAGGAGCAAGTTCATTTCAAGAAGAAAGTCGGAAAATTATTTTTGCTAACCTTCCAAAAAGATGTAAAATTAGAGTGTACACTACCGCAGGCGATTTACTAGATGAGCTAAATCATGACGGTGATTACAATGGTACCGATATTCGTTGGTTTCAAACATTTGGAGCCGAAGACCCACGAAAAAACGTTTTCTCTGGTGGGGAACACGCGTGGGATTTATTAACACAAGACAATCAAATTTTAGCTAGAGGTCTTTACATTTTTACGGTAGAGGATCTGGATACTGGAAAACTTTATAAATCTAAATTTTTAATAATCAAGTAAACAAATAAAAATGAAAACAAACTTACTTTTAGTAGTATTTGCACTTTCTTCTGTTTTAGGCTTTTCACAAGTAAATAATGTGAGTATCTATGAGGTACAAGAGGTGTCTATTTCAGATTTAAATGCATGTACTGATCTTTCTGCCTATGACGGTGATACCGTGAAGGTTAGAGGTATTGCAATTCACGATGGTAACCTTACAGAGGTTGCTTCTAGTTCTGTAACAGGCGATTGTCGTCCAGGAATTCACTTACTAGATACCGCCAATATGGGTATGGGAGGAGATTTTTCTGGAATTCAAATTCATGGAGTGGAAGCTGCTAATAATTCTAACCCAGTTACTGCATTACACCAAATTGTAGCAGGTGATGTGGTAGAAATTACTGGTGTGGTAGGAACATATTCAGGAGAAACTCAAATTTATCCTCTTGGAAACTCATCTGTAACCGTACTTGCGCCTGTTGCTGCTCCTCAACCACGAGTTGTTTCAGTAGGAGATTTAAATAACGGGAACAAGGAAAATCAATTACCAACTGGTGAGCAAGCCGAAGGGTCGCTTGTTATGTTAAATAACGTAACCGTAACTGGTGTGAATGTTTTTGGAAATAATAGAGTAAGTTTTGATGTAACCGATGTGAATGGAAATACCATCAATGTTTCGGATAGATTTTTGGTTCAAAAAACGTCTTCTCATGCTGTAGTAAACCCAAGTTCACCAGCAACAACTGGTAGCTTTGTAGCTCCGCCTGTTGGTTTGGTTTATGATACGCTAATTGGAATAGTATTGCATTCTGAAAATGGATGTACTGGAGGTTCTGGTCGAGGGTATGAATTAAATCCGTTTGATGCTTCGCACTACGTAATTGGTGTAACGCCTCCATCTATTACCGAAGTGGTTAGAATACCTACGGCTCCAACATCTGCAGAATCTCCTGTAGTGAATTGTAAAGTATTAGATTTTGACGGTACGGTTTCAACCACTTTCTTGCATTACACAAATGATATCTTAGCGGGTAGTTTTGATAGTGTAGCAATGACTTTAATGAGTGGTTCTCAAGATGAGTATACTGCAAATATTCCTGCAATGGCTGATGGTGAAATGATTGGGTATTTTATTAAAGCCGTTGATAACGATGGTAACGTATCTCAATTTCCAGCAACTCCTGCAGGTTCTGCTAGTAATAACGTGAAAATTTACACAGTTAGAGATAACGGATTACAAATTGTAGATGTTCAAAAAGTATTGGATTACAACAATGACAAATCTTATTATGAAGGTGATACCGTAACTGTTACGGGTGTTGTTGCAGCTTCTGCAAGAGATTATGATTTGGGTTATGTTTACATCCAACAAACAGGTGCCTCTGAATGGGGTGGTCTATCGTTAACGGGTAACTCTGATTTAGTTTTATTAAAACGTACAGAAGAAGTTACGGTTACAGGAGTAATTGAAGAGTATTACAACTTTACAAGAATGAATGTAATTGATGTAGTAAAAACAGGTAACCTTGTTCCTATTGAAATGAATTACTTTGATCCTTCTGATGCTAACTTACATGCAACAAAAGAGATTGAGAAATATGAGTCAATGACCGTAGGGTTTGCTAATCCAAACGGAGGTTTATACATTACCAATGAAGATTTAAATTTTGGTGATTACGAAGTGGGTTCTTCTGCAACGGCAACACAATCTACTAGAGTTACTGCTGGTCGTCAATCTAACAACGCTTTTTCTTCATTATGGGTTTCTTTAGTTACTGACACTAATTATGCACTAAATGATGGTGTGATGGAAGTGGATACTGTAATTACCTCAATGAACATGGAAATGGATACTATTGCTGGTGTATTATACTACGGATTCAGTAATTTTAAATTAATGCCTCGTAATAACGATGATATTATTAACCTTTCTGAAAACGGTGTAGCCATTGTATTAGACACTACGGATTACAATTATCCAGATACTGTTACTTCCGTGGTAAACGTAAAAGGTATTTCTATTGAAACTTTAGTTTATCCAAATCCTGCAACTGACGTTGTTTCAGTTACTGTAAATGGAATAAACATGTATAACGTGGCTATTTACGATTTATCAGGTAGAATGGTAAACGAAGTAAGAGCTGCTAACTCAACTACAGTTTTATCTGTAAATACACTTGAAAATGGAGTGTATTTAATGAAAGTTTCGGATTTGTCTGGAAACGCATTAGCTATTGAAAAAGTAATCATTAAGCATTAAATTTTATTCCGGTTGGGCTATCAAGTCCAACCGGAATTTTTTTACCACAATGAGAATTCAAGTTTCATATTTATTCGCTTTAGTATTTGTCTTCACCTTTATTGGGTGTGAGCGCAAATTAGAAAAGAACCCAAATAGAGAGCCAAACACTATCATCGCACCAGAAAGTATAAATCTTACGGGTGATGACCGGTTAAATAGTGTGGTGTTTCTTAGTTGGTTTGGTACTGACGTGGATGGATATGTAGCCAAATATGAACTCTCATTAGATAATATTAATTGGGTAACTACCACCAGTAACGATAGTACATTTAGTTTTACTCTTAACCCCGGCTCAGATACTACAGATATTGATTTCTATGTAAGAGCTATTGATAATGAAGGATTAATTGATCCTACCCCAGCGTACCTCAAGGTACCATTAAAAAATACACCTCCTGTGGTATTTTTTAATGAAAGTGGTTTTCCGCAGGATACTACAAACATTGTGACCACTTTTACGTGGACTGCAAAAGATGCCGATGGAGACGAAACTATTACCAAGGCATATTTAAAAGCCAACCAAGGTGATTGGTTAGAAATTGATGTGAATGAAAAAATGATTTCATTAGTCCCCACTAATGTATCGCAAAATGGAACAACCGATGCTTACCTGTATTATGGAACCAATGAAATTCCACTTTCTTCTACCTTAAACGGATTAAACCTAGGCGATACCAATAAGTTTTATTTAAAAGTGATTGATTTTGCCAATGCAGAAAGCAATCCAGATACCTCCGAAACTATTTTTATTAAGCCTAAAACAGCTGATATATTATATGTTTCTGGACTTCCACAACCTCCTACAAACATTTATTTAAATGCGTTAGGTGGGGTTTCAGGTTACGATTTTATTGATTACTCATTCGATAACGGAAAGTTTCAACCAGCGTATTGGTCGCCAACTTTCGATTTGTTGTTGAAAAACTACGATGTAATTATGGTCACTTCTGATGAATCTATTTTTACAAATGAAGTAAACGGTAGAAAAGATGTTTTGCTGGAGTTTGCAGCTCCCTCAATTCAAGTATTTAGTAACAACGGAGGAAAATCATTAATAGCTACTTCTTTTACTAAAGGTCAAGATATTTCGGGTATTTCAAGTGTTTTCCCTATAGATTCCTTGTCTTCGGCAAATGGTCAGGCCCGGTTGTACCCAGATAGCGCTATTGTTTCTGAAATTGGAACTAATTACCCAGATCTAAGTCCCACTTTTATTATATCAGGTTTATCCCCATTTTATATGTCAATTGACGCAGAAATTTCATATTCCTCACAGTTATTTGAACAAGGTGGTTGGTCAGGACCTTCTACCGTTGGGGCGCGAAGAAAAGATGGAAACAATAATTATTATCAATATTTCTTTTCGGTACAATTATACAAGCTAGATAAATCAATTGCTGATTTACAGACATTATTTACACAGATTCTGAACAATGACTTTAACTGGTAAAATAGCCATAAGCCTAGCACTACTATTAAGCTCTGTAGTTTCTACGGTTTCTTTTGCCCAAGGAACTCTTTCTGGGGTAATTACAGATGCCAATACAAAAGAAACGCTAATTGGTGCCACTGTTATGATTGTGGGAACCTATAAAGGTACGGCAACAGATATTGATGGTAAGTATGCTATTACCGATATTAAGAAGGGTGATTATTCTATTAAAGTTAGTTTTATTGGATACGCTGATAAGGTTTTTAACGGTATTCAAATAAAAGATGGTGAAACTACTACTCTTAGTACCTCGCTTAGTTTAAGGTCTCAAACCCTAAAGGCGGTAGAAGTCGTTGGAGATAAGAATTTAATAGATTTAGAATCAGGATCCTCTGAGGTGAAAATTAGCCAAGAAGCTTTATCAGAAATGAATGCTAGAGATGTTACCGAGGTTGCTTCTATGCAAGCAGGTGTTAACAAAACTACCGATGGTATTTCTATTCGTGGAGGTAGAGTTTATGAAACAGAGTATGTTGTTGATGGTATTTCTGTAGCCGATCCGCTTGCAGGTACTGGTTCAGGGCTTAGTGTTTCCTCTTCATCTATTAAAGATATTGAAATAACTACTGGAGGTTCTGGTGCAGATCAAGGAGGTGGAATGGCCGGAGTAATCTCTACAAAAATTAGAGAGGGAGGAGATAAATTTCAAATCGGTGGCTCTTGGGTAAGAGATAACTTGGGTTTTGATAAAAATTCTTCGCATGCTTGGAATACGGATATTATGAATTTAAACCTTGGGGGAGCAATTCCAGGGACAAAAAAGAAATTACGATATTTCTTAGCCTTTGACGCTACACTTACCGATGATTACTTTGGGCCAACAGCAAACCAGCTGCATAGTTCCTTATTACCTTCTAACGATTCTATTTGGGCACCACGTTACAATAACTCTTATTCTAACACCATAAAACTTACCTACGAATTAAAACCAGGTACAAAGTTTTTTATTACCAATCAGCATAGTTTGAAAATTAACCAAAACTCAAGAACACTTCAAATTGTAGGTTTTGATCAAATTTTGGCCCCTGGATTTCAATACCAAAGAAGTTTAAATCTCGATAATGCCACCACTTATACGCAGCAATCAAACTTAACCGTGCTGAATATGAATCATTTCTTCAATAATAATTGGAGCATCAATGCCTCGGTGGGTAGGTTGTTTACTAATCTACGAGCAGATGCCAATGGAAGACCTTTTAGAACCGAAACTGTTGATCAAATTTTAGATGAAGACGATATTGTTACAGATCCGGTTGGCATTTTTAATCCAGGCGACAATATTGTTTACACACAACCAGGTCCGTGGTTAATTAATAATGGTGGAATTACTGGTACATGGCATGATCACTACGTTCAAGATTATACGCTAAAAGCAAAAGTGGGCTACTACCCAGATAACAAAACACACCGTTTTGGATTTGGTTTCGAACATCATTTTCAAGAATATCAATGGACAGATGTATTTAAACCTTGGGTAGGGGCTCCAATTGTAATTAACGATACACTAACTACCCCATCTACTAGTGTGGGAGTAACTAGCGATATTTGGAATGTGAAGCCCAGCAATGGGGCTATTTATGGGCAGGATGTAATTACCTATAAAGGAATTGTGGCTACCATTGGTTTACGATTAAACTATTGGGCTCAAGGTACCTATATTGATGATGTGGTGGCCGATCCAAATTCACCCGTTGTAGACCAAATACGTCAGGATTACATGGATGAAACCTTTGGTATGTTTGGAAAACGATTTAAGGCCAGATTACTTCCAAAAATTAATGTTTCCTTTCCGGTTACGGATAATAACGTTTTGTACTTTAATTACGGACACTTTATGCGCTTGCCTCATCCACGTTTTGTGTACCAAGGCTTAGATTATAGATACCAGCAAAACTCCTTTTTAAGTAGTTTAGGAAATCCAAATCTTAATCCCGAAGTTAGTGTAAACTATGAACTGGGAATGAAATCTCAAGTAACCAAAGATTTAGCTTTTTCGGTAGCTGCTTTTAATAATAACAGGTTTGACTACATCGTATCAAGAAAAGTTATTGTTAACGACCCTACTGGGCGTCCTGTTTCTAAATCTATGTACATCAATCAAGATTATGCTAGAATTTACGGGGTAGAGGCAAGTATTTTTTGGCGAGCTGGAAAACATTTTAGAACATCTTTTAACGTAGCCTATCAAGTAGCTCGTGGAAAATCAAATTCGGCTAGAGAATCAGGATTACAAATAGAGCAAAATGGCCAAGTATCTTTAACTAAAGAACAATACTTAGCATGGGATAGACCTTGGGATATGAAATGGAATATTATTTTTAAACCAGATACCAGCATGCATATTCTTAATGGTTTTACCGCCTTTATGACTATGCGTTATTCATCTGGTTACAGATATACTCCTCAAATTAGGGTGGGAACCAATAATCTTGGCCGTCCATTGTATGAGCCCGATCTAGATCGCTACCTATCAGAAAGTGGAAAGGCATGGTTTAATGCAGATCTAAAATTGTCGTATCAGGTTTCCATGAAGAAAAATAAAAAATCAGGGATTATTTTTAGTTTCGAAATACGAAACCTATTTAATAATAAAAACGCCCAAACAGTAAACCCTATTACGGGTAGAGGTTATGAACCCGGTGACGATGTTACAGACAGGTATAGAGATGAGCGTTATTTAGGCCCAGAAGAAAGCGGTGCCTTACCAGATGATCCCGCTAGATATTTAGCGCCAACTCAATTTTTGTACGGCATAAGCTTTAAATTCTAATGAAAAAGTTAGTTTACATATTTATTTGGGTTTTAGGAGTTATAGTAACTCCTGCTCAAGCACAAATTATTCCCAATTTGGGAGGGCAACGTGCTGGTTTAGCTACTTTTAGCTTTTTGAAAAATGACATGAATCCACGCTCTGCGGGTATGGGCGGAGCTAGTGTAGCCGTAAATACCAAAGGGTATTCTACCTTTTCTAACCCAGCTTTTTCAGCTGATTTGACTGGAATTAATGCCACATACGCTAGTTACTTGGTGGGTGCAGGTGTTCATCAAGGGTATTTTTCGGCAATTTTTCCTAATAATAATACGGGTGCAATTGGAGTTTCTGTTAATTTTTTAAATTCAGGCGAAATGGATGTCCGTACTGAGTTTCAACCCGATGGTACTGGCCAAAAAGTGCATGCAAGCACAATGGGTGTAGGACTTACTTACTCCAAACGTTTATCCGACATGTTTACATTTGGAACAACTTTAAGATACATTAATGAACAATTAGCCGAATACAAAAACAATACCTTTACCATTGATCTTGGATTTGCTTATCAAACAGATTGGAAAGACCTTTCTTTTGCGGTAATGCTGCAAAATTTTGGAGGAAGTTCTACCTTAAAAGGTGATTATTTAGAAATTGACTTTAACAGAAATGGAGTGCCACTAGAAAACTATGTTTCGGCTTCTGTTTTCAGACTTGGATTCTCTATGCTGGCCTATGAAAAAGAACATCACTCCCTAACATTCAATTTTGAATTACAACACCCATCAGATAACGCAGAGAACTTTAGGTTAGGCCTAGAGTTTGAATATCTAAAGTTATTTTACTTTAGAGGAGGATATAAAATTAATGTTGCCGGAAACAATTGGCCCGTTTTTGGCGTGGGTGCTCGTACGCACATTGGAGCACATAGATTACTAATTGATTATGCTGCCGTTCCTACTAATCACCTCGGATTTCAGCAAACTTTAGGGCTTTCATTTACTATAAACAACGATACACGTGAATAGGATGAGAAATATTATTGTAATCTTTTCTATAATCACCATAGCTTTTTTACATACCAGCTGTGATGATTTTTTTGGAAATAAAACAGACGTTAGCTTTATTGATATCCCCGACTTTCAAACTAAACCAATTGCCTACGTACCAATTCAACCAGTATTAGATCAATTTGTGCGTCCTACTGACGTTTTAGCGGGATTTGACGACTTGGTTTATGTAGCAGATAACGGAAGAGAAGAAATAATTGGCTTAGACCAAAGTGGTAGAGAATTATATAGCTTTCCGGTACCAGGCGTAGTTTCTGTAGTGCAAGACCGTAGATTAAACTTATTGGCTATAGGTACCAAAGACACGGTAATTAATGGGGGCAATTATACCTTTTCATGTATTTATAGATTAAACCTTCAAGGATTGTTAGGGTATGGTTTAAATCATGCTAAAATTGTAAACCAAATTGTACATCCATTCTATTTTAAAAACACCTTTAGTTCTTCTGATTTAGATGTGAAATTTCAAGATATGGCTATTGTTGGAGAAAGTGATTACTATGTTTCACGTACTGGATTTAGTAATAATGCCAATCAATTTGGTGGACCAGATAATGCCGTTTTACTTTTTGATGAGGTAGATAATTACATTACGCCTATTAGCGTGACTACTCGTGGCGGAGTATTTAAAGACTTTTTTAAATCTCCGTTTGGAATGACTTCTGCGGCCCAGCCCCCACAAATTAGTGCGGGTATGGCACGCGATTTTATTTTCACTTCTATGGATCAAAGCGCAGATAACTTGTACAGAGTAAGAGGAATTAATTACAACGAAACCGACTTTGGCGTAGAATACAACCCAAACGATATTATTCCATTTGATACTCTTTTAGCAGATGGATCCATTTTTGAAGCGGGTAAGTTTTCTGAACCTGTAGATGTAACCCTTTCGGGAGATGGTTCTGGTAATATTTTTGTAATTGATAGGGCAAAAGATTCATTATATCAATTTACATTAAATGGATTAGAAGGTATCAAACCACCTCCAGGTTCAGGGCTAGTAAAATATGTAAAAGTATCCTTTGGCGGTACTGGAATTGAATTAACGCAATTCAAAAATCCAAGAGCGGTAGCTTACCTAAATGAAATTGTATATGTAGCCGATGAAGGTAATGGACGGGTTTTACGTTTTAA
>JBMYWA010000036.1:0-23366 GCA_049606935.1 Salibacteraceae bacterium | reverse complement strand
AGATTTAGAGACACAAAGAGAGGTGCCATTATCTATTTTTTCAACAACGAGTGGTGTTACTAGTTTTCAACTAGATAATACAGAAAATCTAGATTCAAACGTTGTTATCTCAATAATTGATAATGTTACTGGAAAAGTCCAAATTTTAGAGAACGGTCCTATGGCGGTTTACCTTAATGCAAACCAATTGTATGATAACAGATTTACTATTCAATTTAAAAATAAAAATGCTCCAGATCCTACTGGGGTTAACGATATTCAAGAATCTAGGTTGAATTTAACGTACAATGAAAAAACTTTGTTTATCAACAATGTAATAGGAATGGAGAGAATAGATTTGGTTTCAACTACGGGAAGTATTGTTGAATCGCAATCTTTAAACTCCAGCTTTGAATCTACCGTTAACTTAAATAATCTTTCTAAAGGCATTTATATTGCACGAATTCTAAATATAGACGGGTCTGTAGACACAAAGAAATTCGTGATTCAATAACAAACTTTTAAAAAAACAAATGCCTCGATTACTATAGCAATCGGGGCATTTGTTTTTAGTATAATAATCTATTTATTTACTTTCCATTCGGCTCCCATTTTACCGTCTTTAACCGTGATATTTACTTTAGCTAATAAATCACGAATTCTATCGGCTGAATCAAAATCTTTGTTTTGACGCGCTCTCATTCTGGAATCTAAAATGATTTGCATCAATTCATTTACCATTTCGGTTTCATCCGATTTAGATTCAATTTTCTCTTCTAGTTTTAAACCTAAAACATCGTATACAAAACCATCAAAAGTTTCTTTAAGGGTACCTAAATCTTCTTTGCTTATTGTGTTTTTCTTATTGATAACACTAGAAATAAATTTAACACCATCAAAAAGATTTGCAATAAGAATAGGTGTATTAAAATCGTCATCCATTGCTGAATACAATTTCTTAACCCAATTACTCATATCAAATCCAGAAGTTGACTCAGAAGACTCAATTTCGTCCAAGGCTTGATACGCGTTCATAAGTTTAGTAAAACCCTTTTCAGCGGCTTCTAAGGCATCGCTAGAGAAATCCAGAGAGCTTCTATAATGTGCCTGCAACATAAAAAAGCGGACCACCATTGGAGAAAACGCTTTTGACAATTTATCATTATCTCCAGTAAACAATTCTCCTGGAAGCAATGTGTTCCCGGTTGACTTACTCATTCTTTGACCATTTAAAGTCAACATATTGGTATGTAACCAGTAATTAACCGGTTTTTTTCCATCTACAGCCTTATTCTGCGCTATTTCACATTCGTGATGAGGGAATTTCAAATCCATACCACCTCCATGAATATCAAATTGTTTGCCTAGGTATTTAGAACTCATAACTGAACATTCTAAATGCCAACCAGGAAAGCCTACACTCCAAGGAGAGTTCCAACGCATAATATGCATTGGAGATGCTTTTTTCCATAAAGCAAAATCAGCAGGATTTCTTTTTTCACTCTGACCATCTAATGCTCTAGTATTACTTAATAAATCCTCTACTTTTCTTCCAGATAACTCTCCGTATGAGTTGTTATTCGACTCATTGTAAGCATTAACATCAAAATACACCGAACCATTACTTTCATATGCTAGGCCGTTATTGAGAATTTTTTCAGTCAAATCAATTTGTTCTACAATATGACCTGTTGCTGTTGGTTCAATGCTTGGAGGAAGGTTATTAAATAAGGATAACACATTATGGAAATCAAGCGTATATTTCTGTACAATTTCCATAGGCTCCAATTGATTTAATCGAGCTCTTTTAGAAATCTTATCTTCCCCTTCATCGGCATCATTTTCTAAATGACCGGCATCGGTAATATTGCGAACATATCTAACCTTATACCCAATAAAAGTTAGGTATCTAAAAATCATATCGAAAGAAATAAATGTACGGCAATTTCCTAGATGAACTTCGCTATAAACCGTGGGGCCACACACATACATACCCACATTTGGGGCATCAATGGCTTTAAATATCTCCTTTTTCCCGGATAGGGAATTATACACCTGTAATTTCGATTCCATTAATTATGATTCATTTTCACTGCAAAAATAAATTGCTTTTTTATCTTTTCTTTAAAACCAACTATACTTTTACGGAAGTATCAATAATCTTATTTCCGTTATCTGACTTTAATTCCTCTGGTAAACTATCTTGAATAGAGTACATTAATCGGTCAATCATTCTACGTTTTAAAAATTGTCTAGTTACCACCAAACTCACTTCCCTAACCGGAACGACACCTTTAATTTCTTTTACTAAGTCCATGTTTTTTGGAGAAATAGTAGCTAGGCTTAATTCTGGAATTAAAGTCATTCCATTCTTCGCTTCTACCACTCTTTTAAGTGATTCAATAGAATGCGACTCAAATCTAAAATTTTCTCTAAAAACCTGTTTTTTAGATTGTTTACAAATATTCATTACTTGATCTCTAAAGCAATTACCTTCTTTCAATAACCAAATATCGTTAATATCTAAATCGCCAATATTGATGTCGGATTTATGATAATCCGCATTAGACCTAGAAACATAACCATAAAATTTCTCATAGTATAATGGGATATTTACAATTCCGGTAGTTTCTACTGGAGTAGCAATAATTCCTACATCTAGTTGTCCGTTTTTAAGTTTATGAATTATCTCTTCGGTAATCTCTTCGGTAATAGATACGCTAACATCCTTATTGTTTTCGCTAAAATTATTAATAAACAAAGGAACTAAGTATGGTGATATAGTTGGAATTATACCAATAGATAAATCTCCCTTTTCTACTCGTTGGTACTCTCCAACCAAGTCGTGTAATTTCCTAGATTGATTCGCTACTTCTTTAGCTTGTTCAATAATTTGTTCGCCTATAGTGGTTGGTACTATTGGTTTCTTGGTACGATCAAATATCATTACTCCCAACTCTTCTTCCAAGTTTTTAACTTGTGTTGTTAAAGCTGGTTGTGTAACATATCTTTTCTTAGCAGCTTCTACAAAACTACCATGTTCGGCTATTGCCAAAACGTATTCAATTTGTGTTAAAGTCATATTAATTTGATTAACGTAAACGCAAATTTAATAAGTATTAATTATATACAACATACTTTTCAATCGCTATTTTAAGATATTCTCTTTATTGTAAGAATCCTTACATTTGAGACTCAAAAATCAAATTTAATTACCGATGATAAAAACCAAAAAATCAATTTCATTATTGGGTGTAGCCTTATTGTTTTCTGGATATGTATTACAAGCACAGAAACAAAAAATGAACCCAGAATTACTATGGGAATTAGGTAGAGTAAGTGGCGAAACTCTTAGTCCTGATGGGGAATCATTATATTATGGAGTTACACGATATAATACGGATGATAATAAGGGGAATAGAGACCTATTTATGATGCCTACTTCGGGAGGAGAATCTACACAAATTACAGCTATGCCTGGAAGTGAGTATGGAATTCAATTCAGGCCTGATGGTAAAAAATTAGGTTTTATGAATGGTGGTCAATGGTGGGAAGCTAATTTTGATGGCACTGATGCTAAAAAAATAACAGATTTTGCAGGCGGTATTGGGGCTTTAAAATACTCCCCAGATGGAACCAAAGTAGCTTTTATTGCGGATGTTAAAATGGATAAAAGTTTAAATGAATCATATCCGAATTTGCCTAAAGCGGAAGCTCGAATTATTGATGATTTAATGTATAGGCATTGGGATCATTGGGAAGATGGAGCACGATCACATGTTTTTGTGGCTGATTATAAAAATGGACAGGTATTAAACCCGATTGACATTATGGAAGGCGAGCCCTATGATTGTCCGCTACAACCATTTGGAGGTAGTGAAGATTTTGTATGGCACCCGTCCAGTAACATCATTGCTTATGTATGTAAAAAAGAAGTAGGTGTGAAAGCTGCTCAAAGTACTAATAGCGATATCTATTTTTACAATATAGAGACGGGTAAAACTACTAACCAAACTGCAAAACACCTAGGCTACGACATGAGTCCATCTTTTAGTACAGATGGAAAAACAATGGCTTGGTTAAGCATGGCAACCCCAGGTTACGAATCAGATAAACAAGTTTTAATAACAAAAACCATTGAATCAGATGTAGAAGTGATCTTTGGTAATTCGTGGGACAATACCATTTCTAATTATTCGTGGAATAATGATAATTCCAAATTTATTATTGGAGCTGGGGTAGATGCCACGTATCAAATTTTTGAAGTAAAAATTGGTTCAAAAACCAAAGAAATTACGCAGTTAACGCAAGGTCAACACAATATTGGCGGGGTAATTGGAGAATACAAAGGGAAATATATTGCTCCTAAAACCGACATGAATCATGCAGCAGAACTTTATTCATTCGACAAAAAAGGAAAAGCGAATCAGTTAACCACAATAAATGATTCTATTTATGCCAATGTTGAAATGAGTAGAGTAGAAAAAAGATGGATGACTACCACAGATGGTAAGAAAATGCTCACTTGGGTAATTTACCCGCCAAACTTTGATTCGAATAAGAAATACCCATCTTTACTTTATTGCCAAGGAGGACCTCAATCTGCTGTTTCTCAATTTTATTCATTCAGATGGAATTTCCAATTAATGGCAGCTGATGATTACATCATTATTGCCCCAAATAGGAGAGGATTACCCACATTTGGAGAAAAATGGAATGCAGATATTTCAAAAGATTGGGGTGGTCAACCCATGGATGATTACTTAACTGCCGTAAACGAAATGAAAAAAGAATCATTCATTGACTCAGAAAGAATTGGTGCAATTGGAGCAAGTTATGGTGGTTACTCCGTTTACATGTTAGCCGGAATTCACAATAATACATTCTGTAGTTTCATTTCTCATTGCGGTTTGTTTAACCTAGAAAGTTGGTATGGAGTTACCGAAGAATTGTTTTTTGCAAATTACGACATAGGTGGACCTTATTGGACTAATCCACAACCAGAATCATACGCTAAGTTTTCCCCGCACAAAAAAGTAGGAAACTGGAATACGCCAATAATGGTTATTCATGGTGGTAATGATTTTAGAGTTCCTATTAATCAAGGACAGGAAGCTTTTCAAGCGGCTAAAATTAAAGGGTTAAAAACGCGGTTTTTATACTTCCCCAATGAGGGTCATTGGGTACTAAAACCTCAAAACGGTTTACTTTGGCATAGTGAATTCTTTAAATGGTTAGATGAAACAGTAAAAAACAAATAGAAACGATAAAACGGCCAGACTTTAAAGTTTGGCCGTTTTATTTTCCTTTAAACTTAACATTTAATACTACTCCAAGAAGAACTAGAATAATACCTGCAACGGTAGTCCAAGGAGGAACAATATTGAATAGTGTTAAATCAAAAAATAAAGCGAATACAATACCCACGTATTTCAAACTAGCCACCTTGTTTGCTGACTCTGCTTGCCAAGCTTTAGTCATATAAACCTGTGCAATTTGGGTAAAAACACCCATGGCTAATAAAATCAACCACTCTATTCCAACAGGAGTTTTCCAATACGCAAAAGACATTAACCCCATTACTGGAATAGCTACCAATGGAAAATAAAGTACCACCACAACGGGGTGGTCTGTATCTTTTACCTTTCTAATCATGTTGTAAGCAAGCCCTGCAAAGGCAGAGGCCACAATTCCAATAATTACATATTCTGTTTTTATGTCATCATTCAAACCCTTCATCACTAAAATTCCAGCAAAAGAAATAGCAAAGAACAACCATTGCCTCGTTTTCATAGGTTCTTTTAAAATCCAAATAGCAAAAAGAGAGGTGAAAATTGGGGATAGGTACTGGATGGTTATTGCTGTAGCAATGGGCATTTTTTGAAGTGTGTAAAAAAACAAGGTTAAGGCCGATACACCAAATAAACCGCGAAGAATTAAAAATTTACGGCTATTACCGAAAGGAGAAATACCCACTTTCCAAACCACTATTAAACTTAAGGATAGAGAAACAATACTTCTAAAAAGTATAAGTTCGGTTACCGGAAAACCTTCCAATAGCTTAACACACACTTGCATTAATGAAAATGCAAATGAAGATATGATCATATATTTTACGGCCTTCCCCATTCAAAAAATAAAACCGCGCAAAGTTGAACCAATTTTACAAACACACGTTATAAGGGTTGTGTATATTTGTTTGTTATCAATAAAAATACTGCTTTGAAAAAATTAAGAGTTGGAGTTTTAGGTAGTGGTAGTTGGGCATCAGCTATCGTTAAAATTTTATTAGAAAATACTGATAATGTTAATTGGTGGGTTAGAAATGAAAAATCGGCCAAGCACATTTTGCAATATGGCCATAACCCTAGATATTTAACTTCGGCTCAGTATGATAAAAACAAACTCAATGTACTAACAGATATTGATAAAGTTGTTTCTCAATCTGATATACTTGTTTTAGCCATTCCATCTGCGTTTGTAGTCAAAGCTTTTAAAGAATACCCGATAGATTTAACGGGTAAAAAACTAGTTACAGCAATAAAGGGTATTATTCCAGAACAAAACAGAATTCCAGTAAGGTTTTTTCATAAAGAATATGGCGTAGATTACTCTGATATGTGTATGATTTCTGGTCCTTGTCATGCCGAAGAAGTAGCTTTAGAAAGGTTGAGTTATTTAACCATAGCTGGACAAGATCCAAAGTTTAATCAAACCATTGCAGACTTGTTGGAGTGCAGGTATATTAAAACAACTATTTCTGATGATTTATTTGGAACAGAATTATCTGCCATTCTTAAAAACATTTACTCCATTGCAAGTGGAATTTACGCGGGTATTGGATACGGAGATAATTTTCAAGCTGTATTAATTTCTAATGCTATTCAGGAGGTTGAACGATTGATTGACGCTATTAACCCAATTCATAGAGATGTATTAACATCGGCTTATTTAGGTGATTTATTGGTTACTGCTTATTCTCAGTTCTCTAGAAATAGAAATTTTGGATTCATGGTAGGTAAGGGATATTCTGTGAAAACCGCTCAAATAGAAATGGACATGGTTGCAGAAGGTTACTATGCGACAAAAAGTATGATGGAAATCAATAAAAAATTTCAAGTAGAAATTCCAATAATTGAAGCGGTATACAATGTTTTGTACGAAAAGATTTCGCCAATTATTGAAATGAAAATCTTAGCAGATAAGCTTAGCTAAAACCAATTTTTAAATTGGAAAATAAGGCCACCATACAAGATTATGTAAAACTACATGCTGTAATTCTAGTTTGGGGGTTTACAGGTATTTTAGGTAAAGTGATTTCCATCCCTTCAGTTTCTATTGTTTGGTACAGAACACTAATTGCTTTTGTTAGTTTACTTGTTTTTTTAATTCTAAAGAAAAAAGTTGTCCAAATACCCAAAGCATTACTGTACAGATATCTGGGAACAGGAGTTATTGTGGCATTACATTGGTTTTTCTTTTTTGAAGCCCTAAAAGTATCTACAGTCTCTGTTACTTTAGCCACACTGGCTTCAGCCACCTTATTTACATCCCTACTAGAACCCCTGTTTTTTAAGAAAAAAATAGTTGCTTACGAAATAATTTTCGGATTTATTGTTATTGCTGGGTTATTGATGATTTTTCAATTTGAAACAAAATATCGTTTAGGAATTATTTACAGTTTAATCTCCGCATTTTGTGCTTCTCTTTTTACTACTTTAAATGGCATTTTTGTAGCTAAAGGAGGTTCGCCAATTAGAATAACCATGTATGAAATGCTAGGTTCTGTAGCTGTAATAACCGGATATTTATTTTTCGTAGGTGATTTTAACATTGAAACAATTGGCTTACTAAATAATGGATGGGAAACGTTTTGGTTGGATTCCATTTACTTAATTATTTTAGGAATAATTTGTACATCTATAGCTTTTGTGGTTAGTGTGGAGGTAATGAAAAAGTTAAGTCCGTTTACGGTTTCCATCAGTATAAATATGGAACCCATTTATGCTATTATTCTAGCTTTATTATTTTTTGGAGAAAAAGAACAAATGAGCACAGGTTTCTACATTGGAGCAGCATTAGTAATGTCTACCATTTTTGGCAACGGTATATTAAAACGAATTTCAAAAAGGAAATTAAATGACTGAATTTAACGAACAAGAATGGCAGGAAGCTAAAGCAAAATTCGAAAAAATATTTGGCGAAGGTCTAGAGATGGATGGTCTTTTATTTCTTATTGGTGTACAAGAGCTTGGTCAAGGGTTTAGGAAGTTTGAAAAGGACGAAAAGATGAATTTAATGCATATTGCTGCATGTAAATTATTAGAACCATTCCAATATTACCGTTTTTCTCACAGAGATGAGCAAGGATGGCCTCATTATGATAAAAGTGATAATCTACCAGGTTTATCAAAAAAAGATCAGGATAGGCTCTTAAAACAAGCAATAATTAAATACAGTCGTACAGCGTTACAGATTGTGTGCTTGTGGTTTCTGGTTTGATACTAATAAAAGTATTACCACAAATAGTATCCTTAACAAAAATCATTTGAGTATCTGGAAGAGTTCCTGTTATGATGGTATCGTAAATATTTCCAGCAGCAGTAACCTCTAATACTTTAGGTAAATCAAAATCTCTGGTGTACTCCCCTTTTTCATCAGCTTTTGCAATAATTTCAATATCACATGGTTGATTAACGGAAGAGGTACAGGTTAATAAAATATCTGCGTAAGGTACTGGATCACCATCTTCTGTAACTACTTTAATTACTGCAGTAGTAGGTGGAACTTCTTCTTTACACGATACTACAAATAGCATCCCTAAAAGAGCAAACGAAACAAAAATGTTAAATATATTTTTCATTCTATAGAATTTCAAAGCTGTTACAAAAGCTAAAGCTTTAATCAAGAGTTGTCAATATTAGCCTTTTAACCCTTTATACACAAGTTAAATACGATGACTACCTTAAAAAGTTGCTTTTATTGACGTGATAAAATTAATACCCGGGGCTGCAATACCTGAAGAATATGGTCGGTATCTTTGATTTGTAATATTCTCTAAACCAATATTAACCATAATACTTTGATGGAGGAAATAAGTAGCCTTTACATTTAAAGTATACCAATTGGGCGAGTACAAATTACCATTATTATCTTGAATATATAAATAATCCTTATCCAGTTCAACAGGCGCCATTTTTTCATGAGCTATTTGTCTGTTATAAATTAGATAACCATCTACTCTCCATTTTTTATTGGTATAAATTAAATGTGCATCTGCAAAAAATGGCGAAACATGCCTTAAATAAAAACCTTCATCATCTTTTCCATGAGTGTAATTCATGGTTACCGAACTAGTCCACTTTTTATTCAAGCGTACTCCATACTTTAAGTTGAATCCGGTAATAAAAGCACTTCCTACATTTACCAGAGCTTCTACTTGACTTAATTCACCATCATAAATAATAGAATCTTGTCCGTTTACTGAATAAGGTCTTTGTACCATGGCATCTACCAAAAAAGAGTAAAAACCAGAAAATTCTATTTTGTGTTTAAACCCATCTCCAAATTTCTTTCCGATACTCATATCAAAAGAGTACAAGTATTCGGGTTTCAAATCTGGATTTGGAACAACTACATTTCCAGGTTGAGAATCAAATAACTTTGCCATATCATCAATATTTGGCGCTTTAAATCCAGAAGAAGCATTTGCATTTAATTGCCAAGAAGGGTTTGGCCTATAAGCGGTTCCTATGCTACCGGTAAGAGCCCCAGTATGTTGATCAATTTTTGAATTTTCTACGTTTTTATAAAAATTGGTATCAAATTGCGCAATTATTCCAACATGATTGTATCGTAAACCATATACTACCGTGGTTTTTTTACTGTGATTAACTTGAAAGTTTAAATAACCTGAGTTACTGTAATACCTTGAATCGTTAGGGTATCTTGTTACAATACCCGTTTCTGCTCCTGAATTATTATTGGTTGCGGTAGACCCCACAATATTATATACTGTTTCAAAACCATAATACATAGTAGTTCGGCCGCTAATTGTATTATCAAAATCCAAGTTGAAAGATATCATATCCACAGTTTCTGTTCTTATTCTTTCATTATTGGAGTTAAACTTTCTATCAATTCTACTTTCCTCAAAATTCTGTAAAGCAAAAGTTAAACGAAGATTATCAAAAAAAGAATTAGGTGAATTTATGTTTAAATTTAGCGTATTCATCATCCACTTTTGCGGACCATAATCCCACCTTGCATATTTTAAAGTGGAGTCATTTTTTCTAATTATCAATCTATCATATCGAGGTACATTAGAGGTTGAAGAATACAATAAGCTATACTCGGCCGTTATTCTATCACTAAACTTATAACCAAACTTTTGCATTAAAGAAATAAAATCATAACCTGAATTCTTTTGGGATAAAGGATTAGAGTTCTCTACCATCCTGTCTTTACCATTCTCTGTATTTACATAATCGTTTCTTAGGTATTCTTCAGGTCCGTTTTTACCCATTTTCAAATCCGAAAATCTACTTGCTGTTAAGGATGTAATGGAACTAAACTTCTTTAAGCCAAAACCAAAATCAACGTGTGGAGTTAGTTCTTGGTTAGCAGAACTAAATCGCATCATTGCATTTCCTCTAAAGGTCTTTCCTGTATCCGAATAAAAGGTAGTTAATGTTTGAAAATCCATTACCCCGCCTAAGGCGTCACTACCATATATTACCGAACCTGGGCCAAAAACAATTTCGGATTTTTCAATTACATTAGGATCTATTGAAATTACATTTTGCAAGTTACCCCCTCTAAAAATGGCATTATTCATCCTTACACCATCCACCACAATTAAAACTCTATTAGCAGAAAAACCCCTTATCATTGGACTACCCCCACCTAATTGACTTTTTTGAATAAAAATTTCACCTGAAGACCCTAAAAGATCCGCAGATGTTTGAGGGTCTGCAAGTCTAATATCTTCAGCAGTAATAGAAACTATCTTATTAGGCACCTCTTCTTTAGCTTGAATCCTTTTATTAGCTGAAATCACAAATTCATCTAAATTCAACACAGTAGGGTGTAATTCTAAAATGTAATGAGAGGTATATAAATCCTTCTTTTTAAATAAAACTTCGGTATACGAGGTATGACTAAATATCAATAAGTCTTCCTCATCAAAAACAGAAATATCTGCTCTACCCAAACTGTCTGTAATAGCTGATTTACTTTCGGAAACATTATAAATGTGAACGCCAGAAACGGGCAGTTTAGTGGAGTAATCATAAACTTCTAAATTTTGTGAAAAACTTAAAATTGAAGTTACTATGGTAAGAAAAAATAGTAATGCTGTGTTTTTGTTCATTAATTAAAAATGGTTTCTAATACCTCATGTGATTTAACCTCGCCCATACCTACAATATGAACCTTGTAATAATCAAGAATATTTTTTAATGCGTTTTTTCGTTGCTGTTTATCTAATGAAAGAGTGTGACACTCTGCAATATTTGTACCTAAAAGAGAATAAAATACATTTTTTTCATCTCCATTTAAATAAACTCCGTTTGTGGGTACTGAATTTAAAAATACACCTTCTGAAATACTGAAGTATTCTCCCTGTCCAAGGAGGGGATAAATTCCTAAAAATCTACATAATTTCAATAAAAAAACTAGATGAAAATTGGCTACGTTATCTGAGGAGTTTTCAAGTTGAAATAAAGATTTTTCTATGAAATTATATAAATCAATTTCTTGATAAGATTCTTTAATGCTTCTATGAATAACCTCAGCCAGAAAAAGCGCAATTAACCTTTTGCTTAGTTGAGTTTGAATATTAATAAGAGGAATATATGATTTCACTTCGGAAGGTCTGATCAACTTTTCAGTATTAGAGAAATTACCAGATATTTCTATAATAGAAAGCGGTTCAAAATGAGCTGATTTATTTCGAGATTTTTTCTTTTTAGCCCCATGAATTAGCAAACTTATTCTACCAAAATGCATGGAATAAACTTGAACCACTAGACTAGTTTCTGAAAAATTAGTTTTATGAAGTACAATACCTCTCGTATTTTGGATCATTTTATCCTTGGCTTCTCTAATTATATTTTAGATAGGGGTTATTTAGAAAATAAAATTTTTGCCAATTGAGAATTTCTTCCCTCCGTATCAATTCCCATAACTAAATACACCCCTGTTGAAACTCTATTGCCATTCATATCATTTCCATTCCAAACAGCCTGTGTACCCTCTGTAATGGTAGAAAAAACTAGGTTTCCAGCAACATCAGTTATTCTTACTTCCGAATTTGCAGGAAGCCCTTTAATACCAATGTTACCGTAATAATTTATTGGTACCGGATTGGGATAGGCGTAAGTATCATTAATTGTTACTTCATCTCCTGTGGCGGTTCCTTTAAAAGCAATAATACCATCATTTGTACCAAACAAAACTTCGCCTGTAGAGTTATTAATTTCAATTGTTCTAATATAATTTGAAATTAACGGGCTATTATCCTTAGTAAAATGATACAATTCTTCGGTTCCATCAGCAGATACCAAAAACACACCTGAATTAGTTGTACCCAGCCATTTTCTATTGGCACCGTCAACAGCAATTGCAGATACAGTTTCTGTACCTAATAAATATTGGAAATACCCATCAACTTCCACAATAATTTGCTGGGCATCAAAATTAACCCCTTGGCTAAAAATACTAGAAGGAGAATAAAATACGGCTACTCCTTCAGAAGTACCTACCCATATTTGATTATCCAAGTCTTCGGCAATAGAAAAAACACTATTTGTTGGTAACCCGCCACTTCCAGAGCCAGAGTTTAAAATTCTTGATTGGTCATCTGATATATCATCTAAAGTACCATTATCATCATACACTAAAATACCCTTTCCGCCAGATGGTAAAACAATCCATTTATATGAATTATCAGCCACCAACATAGGACCCGTAATGTCCTGTGAAACCAATTGAGAAAGATTATATGAATACCACTCTTTTGTATTTGTATAAACAGCAACTGGATTTGCGTTTCGAGAATTAGCCATCCATAAATTTCCTTGTTTATCAAAATCTAAACCCGTAACCCCTACCCAATCAGGGTTATCTACAGCACTATGTAGCTCACTATTACTTTTATTAAAAATATTAGAAACCTCATATCCATCAAATTCAATTAATCCCCCTCCTAAAGAGGCTCCATAGGTTAAATTACTATTGTAAGGATTATTTTTAATATCAATAAAATCAAAAACATCTTTTAAAACTGTATCTGAAAATTTACTAATCCTACCCCAATCCAAGGATTCATTTCTCCAAAAAACACCGTCATTACTAAAATTGTTATTCCAATTATTTTCACGCCCTCCCGCAGCTATCCATATATTATTATTTACTATATCGATGCCATCAACGCCAGAAGAATAAGGACTGGGTGGATTAATAATTTCATAACTGAAAGGTTTAGGGCTCTTTATCAAACCTAACCTATCATCTCCCACCCAGATAACACTGTCGTTTCCTAATATGGCATCTCTAGACGAAACCCAATTTCCTTCTCCATAGTTAAATATTCTTCTAACTTCATTCCAATTTGAGTTGTAACACGAAACCTGGCCACCATGAGAAAGCACGTAAAAATTTGGGTAAAGCGCAATAGAATAATTACGGTAGCCAGTAACTTCATTTACTATATCCCAGCTTTTAAAATCATCATTAAAAGCCAGTAAGGTATCCGATTCAGATCCGGACAAATTCACATATACTTGAGAGTCAAGCGATGAAATAACATTATATTCTGCATCAGGAGAACCAAGATTCAAATCTTGCTTCCATGTTTTATAATAAGTAATAAGAGGATCAAAAATTCCGGCTTTACGTACACCTCTTTCTGTAGCTGCATACAGAGTATCGTTAGAAATAGTAAGGTCATTAACTTTTAAATTTTCCCCATTATTTTCCACTAAATAGGTATCAGAAAACTCTTTACGTTTAACATCAAATTTTACAATACCAAACCCCGTGGCGATATAAGCATAATCGCCATACATATGCATTGCATTTAAAGATTTGTTTCCTGAAATGGTTTTCCTAAATAAATCATTAATGGTTATTATTTCAGTTTCCGTTAGCAATTCAATCTTACCATTTGTATATCCCACCACAAAAGTTTTTGATGCCTCATTAAACCCCAAACAACTAATACCAATACTTGTTAAACCTTCCACTTTGGAATATCGCAGGTAGCTATTATCGGATGTATTAAATTCAATTAATCCATAATTAGTTGCTCCATAACAATATCCGTTACCTTCAGCTACTGAAAAAACAGAATGATAAGGGGAATAATCTACCCATTCGCCAACCGAACCATTTTGGCTAAAACTAAAATTGGTAATAACCATAAAACAAATGACACTAAAAATCTTCATCCAATAAAATTTCATTTAACAGAAAATGTAACCCCATAAAGCAAATATTATTATAAAAAAACAAAAATTAGGTAATTATTTGTTTTTCAGTATTTTATAATATCCTCCTATTTAAAACTTCTAACATAATCTAGCTAATTGTGTTATAAGAATTTTTTTCCACCACCAAACCCTATTAAATACGATTAAAATTTAAAAAAAACATGTTTCACGTGAAACTACCTTCCTAAATAAACTAATATTACTGAAATATCTGCTGGAGATACACCACTAACCCTTGAAGCTTGACCCAAATTACTTGGTTTAATTCTAGAAAGCTTTTCTCGTGCCTCAAAGGATAATGATTTTAATTTAGAATAATCAAAATCTTCCTTTAAAAAAATATGATCCAAATTCTTAAGACGGTCAGCCAATTTCCTTTCACGTTCAATATAGCCCGAGTATTTAACAATTATTTCCACCTGTTCAATGATTTCTCTATCTTTTGGAGAATCGATATTCATTGCATCTAACATTGGAGTTAGCGGCATCAAATCACTCATATTTACCTGCGGCCTTCCCAAAATATCAATTATCTTCACTTTCTGTTTAATCCCATTTGTTCCTAATGTTTTCAATACTGGATTCATATTCTCTGGAGCAACGCTAAAATCTTTTAGATGTTGATGTAGCGATTGAACCTCCTTTTGTTTTTTACGAAGTACATCCAAGCGTTCTTGAGTAGCCAGCCCAATATTAAATGATTTCTCGGTTAACCGTATATCCGCATTATCTTGACGCAAAAGAATTCGATGCTCAGCCCTTGAAGTAAACATTCTATAGGGCTCTTCTGTACCCTTAGTAACCAAATCATCTATTAACACACCAATGAAGGCCTCATCCCTTGACAAAATAAATGGCTCTTTATCTTTAATAGATAATACCGCATTAATACCAGCCATCAGTCCTTGACCAGCTGCTTCTTCATAACCGGTAGTCCCATTAATTTGCCCTGCAAAATATAAATTGGATAACTCTTTTGTTTCTAATGTATTTTTTAATTGGGTTGGCTGGAAAAAATCATACTCTATTGCATACCCAGGTTTTAAAATTTTTGCATTCTCAAAACCCGGAATTAATTTCATTGCCGACAACTGTACTTCTTTAGGTAATGAGGTAGAGAAACCATTAACATAAACTTCCATCGTAGTCCATCCTTCTGGTTCAACAAAAATTTGATGTCTATTTTTATCTGAAAACCTTTCAATTTTATCCTCAATAGATGGACAATATCTAGGACCTAATCCTTGAATTCTACCATTAAACATAGGTGAGTCATCAAAACCTACTCTTAACTCATCATGGACTTCCGGGTTTGTATAAGTAATCCAACATGGTCTTTGTTCTTTCAAAATTTTGCTGGACATAAAGGAAAATTTCCAAGAATCCATATCCCCTGGCTGCTCTTCCATTTTTGAATAATCTAAACTCCTACCATCCACCCGTGGTGGGGTACCCGTTTTCATTCTACCAGAATCAAACCCTAACTCAACCAAGTTTTCAGTAATACCATACGAAGCCCGATCTCCCATTCTTCCACCAGAAAACTGTTGTTTACCCAGGTGAATTATACCATTCATAAATGTTCCTGATGTCAAAATAACTTTTTTGGAATTAACTGTCAATCCCATCTGCGTTTTAACCCCAGTAACAATACCCTTTTTTGAAACAAGGCCTACAACCGTATCTTGCCAAAAATCTAGGTTTGGTATTTTTTCTAATTGATTACGCCATTCGATGGAGAAAAGTACACGATCATTTTGGGTTCTTGGACTCCACATAGCAGGCCCTTTGGACCTATTCAACATTCTAAACTGAATAGCTGAAGAATCTGAAACCAAACCAGACAAACCACCTAAAGCATCAATTTCTCTAATAATTTGACCTTTTGCAACTCCACCCATAGCCGGATTACAAGACATTTGGCCAATTTTAGAAATATCCATGGTAATTAACAAAACCGAACAACCCATATTGGCAGACGCAGCCGCAGCTTCAGCTCCAGCATGACCTCCACCTACTACAATAACATCATAACTATCTAACATATCAATTGTTTCACGTGAAACTTCTTAAATCCAAACACTGTTGCTCTATTCTTCGCATTTCAATTACCTCATCAGAGGTTTTATCCTTATAGCCCATAAGATGCAGAACGCCATGAATAATTACCCTACAAAATTCATCTAAAAAACTGTTTTTCAACTCCTTACAATTATCCAATACCCGATCTACACTAATTAAAATGTCTGCATTAAGAATCGGCAATTCACTAGAATCAAACGTAATAATATCTGTATAATAATTATGATCTAGAAATTCTTTATTGTATTCTAGCAATTGCTCATCATTCATAAACACAAAAGAAAGATCACCCGTTATAAAATGAAATTTTTCTACACACTCTTTAACCCAACTTTCTAAACTCTCCCAATTAGAAAAATTAATTTTTATGTCGTCAATTTTTGTGAAACTAATCATTCAATTCTAGATTATAAATTCCAATTGTTTTTTTGTAGTACTCTGTAAGCTCTGGGTTACTCAATCTTAAAATTTCCAATTCACTATTTCTTTTTTTAATATACTTATCAAAAACATGTTTGGAATCAATGGCTTTTATTCCTCCTATCTCAGACTTTCTATCCTTATCTTTTTCCCTCTCTCTGGAAGCCGTTTCAGCTTCTAGCATTTTAATATTTATTTTCTCTTGACGTTTAAAAAATTCAGCATCCAAATTAAAATTAATTAAATCTTCTTCATTCTTATCCATCATCTCCTCCAATTTCTTTAGCTCGCCCGCTTCTCCAAACTTTCCTTCTTTTTGCAGTTGTTGACTCATCTTACGAATTTCTTCGCGTAAAGCTCCCTGCTCTGCCGCCAATTTAGCAATTTCCATACTCATGGACTCCCCAGCATTTCCAGGATTTTTATTACCTGGAGTAGAACCCTTTTCCATTTTCTTCTTCATGGCCTTCATTTGCTTAGCAAGTTCCTCTTGTTTCTTTTTGGAATTTCCCATAGATGGTTTAGGACTACCACTTCCAGGTTTAGAACAACTGCCAGTACCTTGCTTTGAATTTTGTTGCTGTTGCTGTTGTTGCATCTGATTAATAATTTCATCCAACAATAAAGCTAAATTATTAATTGCGGTTAAAGATTTTTGCTGGGTAACGTTGGCTTCCCTAAGTTTACGTTCAGAAAGATTCTCAACCGAATAATTCATATACCTATTCATCGCCTGCACTTCCTTAGTCACCATACTTTCAATTTGACTTATTCGTACACTAAGCGCGTATAAGGAATCCGATATCATTACACCATTATCTATAAGACTTTTTTGATCCTTAGTATAACTCACCACCATAGGATCGGTGGTATTTATATTCTCAAGTCCAAGCATAATATCTTCTTGGTCGAATGACAAAACAAGCAAATTTTCTAATATTCTTCGGAGACTCTCTAAATCTTCGGCCTGTTGATTTCCAGACGCCAGTTCCATACCACCTTCCATTTTCTTTTTTAATTCTTCTAATTGCTTAGAAGCGTTCTTCTGGCCTTCTACAGATTTCTTGTTCTTATTTTCTTTTGAAGCATCAGAGGCGTTTTTCATTTCCTCCATTATTTCTTCCTGTAAATCGTGCTCACCATTTAACTCATTTGGATCTTTCAATTCTTTATTCAGAGAATCTATTTCTTTAACCGCTTCGTTAAACTCTTTAAATTCATTTAATATGCTATCCTGAACTTCTGCATTATCCTCATCCGAAATCTCCTTATTCACATTCATTTCTAAAAGTTTTTCCTGCGAATCTTTTAACTTATCCAAGTTATCAAGAGCTTCTGCAAATTTTTGTTCCAGTTCCATTTGTTTAAAAAGCTCTAAATCCCTTGATAATTCTTTATTATAATCTTCATGATTCTTTTCCATGGTTTTTAAATGCTCTTGAATTTTTTCTTTATCCAATTCATTTAAAAGCTTTTCTAAATCTTTGAGCAATTCTTTGTTTTCGTCACTAAGAATTCGTTCCATCAAATCTTGTAATTGTTCCTGCTTTTGATAAATTTCTTCATCCAGGTCTTTTTGGTTCCTAAGCCTATCATTATGCTTATTCATCTTTTCTTTAAGATTCTTCATATCCTCATGAAAACTCCTTTGCTTTTCGATAGAACTTTTTAACTTCTGTTTTTCCTCCCAATCAATATTATTTTTATTAATCAAATCCTTATGAAATTTTTTTAATTCATCACTTATATCTTGACTTTCCTGACTGGCTTTCCTTAATCTTTCCTTCAAATCTTTTGCATCAGAAGCTAGTAAACTATCCATATTTTCAAACTGAGAACCTCCCATGGCAAATTTTTTAGAATAAGTAAATTTACCACCTTCCAAAACATCATTATCTCTAATGGAAAAATATAATACCCCCTCCATTTCTTCCCATTTTTTTGGAAAACCATAAAAGAAAGACTCCATATTATTAGAGCCATTTACTTCCAAATTTTCAACGGCAATGGAATCTGAAGTTTCGTAATAAACCAGCAATTCTTTGAATCCGTAATCATCTTTAACAATACCTGAAAAACCCACTTTATCACCCTCAAAAATTTGATCCACCGCAATTTCAGGAAATTCATCCTTTAACATAATCAGTTCAGTTTCGAACATGGAAGATTCATTCCCAATAAATCCAGTGATCCTAACCCTTAATTTACCACTAATAACTGGGTTAAAGTTTCCATATAGATAATTCCCATTACCATTTAATTCAACCACGGCATCATCCAAATAAACCAATTCCGCACTTTGGTAATTTACAGCGCGTATAGCAACATCCATAGTGCTACCAGGATTAACGTATAGCACTGAAGGGTTAGAATGAGAAATTTCAGGTTTACCTGTATAATCAGGCGATTTAACCGTTATTACAACATCTTGAATAATAGGTTTATTAACTACGTGTACATTATAATTTTTACTCCTAAAACCATTTCCAACAAAATAATATTCAAATTTTTCGGAAACATTTCTTACTTCATAAACATAATGTCCATCTTTAAAACTAGTAGAATATTTTATTCCATCAATAAAAACATCTACCTCTTTAGGTACACTATTACCAACAACATTAACAGTTATAGGTATATTTTCACCTTCATAAACAACTATTTCTTCATTTTCTACAACAAATTTAAACGGGGCTATTTTAGAAAAATCCGTTTCATAATTTAAAACTCTGTTACTGCCTTCAATGATTATCTGATTATTAAATAGATATACAGTTACAAAGAAAAAAACCGGTAATAAAACCCATTTTAATCTACCATCATCAAAAAGTCTTGGAACCGCACTTTGAAAATTAAAATCCTTAAACCCTAATGCTTGATATCCTAGCGCAGCGTTGGCCAAATCAGATTTATTATTTCTTAACTGTAATACATTTAATAAGGAATCGTCTATTTCAGAAAAGTGGTTACCAATATATTTACTAGCCTCCTCTATAGAAATTCCCTTTTTTATTTTAAATAGTCTAAGAATAGGAATGAATATCCAATAATATACAGACCCAAAAAAACTAACAACTAAAAAATAAACAAGGCTATACCTAAAAAAAGTAGGAATATTAACATAATAGAAAATTACGTTAACTAGTAAAAAAATACTCAAAATAATCCCAAAAGCAACTAATAAACCTTTAGCTAACTTATTGAAATAAAACTTTTTATAAAATTTTTCAATCTTATATAATAAGTTTTCAACATGTATTTGATTAAAATTATTCATATTTGCAATTCCGCGACTATCAATCAAATAGACAAAGAACCTAAAACAAACTAATTAAAAGCAACATTATTATTGCCTAAACAAAGTAGTTATGATTGTATTTAAATTAAATGATACTGCAAAGGTGTTAAAAAAATCATTGGTTATTGCATTCGCAATTTTTATTCCTGTATTAACCTTTTCTCAAATGAGGTCACAATACTGGACCAAATTTAAAAATGAGGTATATTTTGGTGCGGCCGGAGTTGCTTATTTAGGAGACTTAGGCGGTGGTGTAGAATCCGGAAATCACAGTTTGAGCGATATTAATATGAAAGCTACTAAACCTGCATTTTCTGTTGGATTCCGCTCAAAATTAACGGAGATGGTCACATTTAGAGCAGATTTAACGTTTGGTTCTGCCAGTGGAGCAGATAGTTTAACGGAAAATTTGGGTAGAAAAGGAAGAAATCTTTCTTTTAAAACAAATTTCTTTACTTTTTCTCCTATTGTTGAAATATACATTATACCAGAACGTTTCAGTAGAGGAGCTTCACCCTTCTCTTTATATGTTGCATCCGGTATACGATTAATGTACTTTAATCCTCAAGCAGAATATGAAGGAACTTGGTATGACCTACAACCCTTAGGAACCGAAGGTCAACTTGCTAATGCAGGCTCTACATCCTATTCCAGATTTACTGTAGGTTTACCTGTAATGACCGGTTTTAAATTGGCATTACCTTCAGGAAAAGGTGGTAAATCGGGTGCATGGACAATTGGCTTAGAAGCATCAGCTACATGGTTAATGACGGATTATTTCGATGATGTAAGTACAAGTTACGCAAATCCAGAAGCAATTAGAAAAACTAGTGGAGATATTGGTGTAATTTTATCAGATCGAAGATTGTCAGATAATCAAGGTTCTGGTAGTGGTAAAAGGGGTAATCCCTCATCAAACGATTGGGTAGGAATGTTACAAGTAATAGTGGGTAAACAATTATATTCCAAATCAAGACGTAGACGATCTCCAAATAGAGGTTCTTACTTTTAAGCCTAGTAGCTAATACCAACCAATTTTCTTATTTTCGCGGCCTTAAAATTTTGATATGGATACTCAAAATGTAAGGGTGCGTTTTGCCCCTAGTCCAACCGGACCATTGCATATTGGTGGAGTTAGAACCGCCTTATATAATTACTTGTTTGCTAAAAAACACAACGGTACTTTTATTTTAAGAATAGAGGATACAGATCAAACACGTTTTGTAGGTAAAGCAGAAGAGTATATTCAAAAATCTTTGGATTGGTCAGGAATTACCCCTGATGAATCTCCTTGGAATCCAGGTGAATTTGGCCCATACCGTCAATCAGAAAGAAAACCAATGTACCGAGAGTATGCGGATTTTATGTTGGAAAATGATACCGCTTATTACGCATTTGATACTCCTGACGAACTAAATGCAGTACGAGAAAGAGCTAAAGCTGCAAAAATGCCAAACTGGCAATACAACCATATCACCAGAAATTCTATGCAAAATTCTTTAACCCTCTCTGAAGATGTGGTTAAATCAAAAATTGATGCAGGTGAACCTTATGTGATTAGAATAAAAATTCCTAGAAATGAAGAAGTTCGTTTTGAAGATGAAATTAGAGGTTGGGTAACAGTAAATACTTCTAATCTAGATGATAAAGTCATTTTTAAGTCAGATGGAATGCCTACTTATCATTTAGCTAATATTGTAGATGACCATACCATGAAAATTACTCATGTAATTAGAGGAGAAGAATGGTTACCATCAGCTCCATTACATGTTTTGCTTTACAGATATTTAGGATGGGAATCAACCATGCCAAAATTAGCTCATTTACCATTGATTCTTAAACCAGATGGTAATGGAAAATTAAGTAAAAGAGATGGGGATAGATTAGGATTTCCTGTGTTTCCATTAAATTGGAAAGATCAAGAATCAGGAGAAGAATCAAGTGGGTATAAGGAACGAGGTTACTTTCCAGGTGCTTTCAATAACATGCTGGCATTTTTAGGTTGGAATCCAGGAACAAATGAAGAGTTATTTGATTTAAACCAACTAATTGAGGCTTTTACCCTAGAAAGAGTAGGTAAATCAGGAGCAAAATTTGATGCACAAAAGGCTCTGTGGTTTCAACAACAATATTTACGATCCTCAAAAAATTCAGAATTAGCAGAATTAATTAAACCAATTCTTGATTCGAAGGATATAAAATATAATAACCTTGATTTACCTAGTATATGTGGATTAATGAAAGAAAGAGCCACATTTGCAAAAGATATTATTGAAGAAGGAAATTACTTCTTTAAAGAAATTACTGAGTATGATACAAAAACCGTTAAGAAAAAATGGAAAGAACATACTCCCACTCTTTTACAAGAACTAAAAAGCGAATTTGAAAAAATAGAAGACTTTTCATCGTCTAATTTAGAAGAAACTTTCAATTCATTTTTAACATTAAAAGAAATTGGATTTGGTCAAATTGGTCCAGCGCTAAGAGTTGCTATTAGTGGAAAAGGAATGGGTCCTTCTTTATTTGAAATTTGTCATATTTTAGGTAAAGAGGTTACAATTACAAGAATTGAAACTGCTTTAAACACCATTAAAAAATAATGGGAATTGTTGAAGTAAGTGGTATTAGAATTAGAGCTTTTCATGGTTGTATAAATGAAGAAGCAATTGTTGGAGGTGAATTTTCAATAAATGTAAAAGTGCATGCTCCATTTTTAAAAGCCGCTCTAACCGATGATTTAAACGAAGCTATTGATTACGTTGTTTTAACCGATATTGTAAAGGCAGAAATGCAAATTAGAGCTAAACTGATTGAGGTGGTGGCTTTAAGAATTGTAAAATCTATTCAAACAAGGTATCCCATAGCTACAGAAGTAGAAGTAAAACTTATAAAGCACAGAGCGCCAATACAATCGGATGTAAAAAATGTAAGTGTGTATTTAAGTAGTAAAGATCTTAGTTAATTTCATTGATATTATTACATTTGCCGGCACTTAGGGTCTCGTGGCCGAGTGGCTTAGGCATCGGTCTGCAAAACCGAGTACAGCGGTTCGAATCCGCTCGAGACCTCAAAAACCTCAATCATTTTTTTGATTG
>JBMYWA010000035.1:0-23812 GCA_049606935.1 Salibacteraceae bacterium | reverse complement strand
GAATTTACCGTTAAATACAACGGGGATATTTTGGGAGAAATCAAGAAAAATGGAAATATTTATTCGGCCAATGGCACCGAGATTGGAAATGCTAAACATCCTATTAAAGCATCATTTAATATTGCTGCAGTAAGCTGGAGGAGCGGAGATAATAAATTCCCGTTACAAATGAATGGCCGTCATTTGGCAACCATTTGGGTGGCACCAAACTATTCTGAGCAACCAACTTCCAATTTATCGGTTATTTTCAATCAAAACAACTGGGGGCAGCCCATATTAGAAATGCACGATACGCCAACTCCAGAAGAGGAGAAATGGTTAATTGCCCTGAGTGTTTTAGAAATATCTTTCCATGGGCATTGGTTAATTTAGGTAATACCCATTTATTTTGCCCTTTAGGTCCCATTAAAAATTAAAGTATTTCATCCCTAAAACTATGATTAACTAAAAACCTAGTGTTTACATTTGTGGGTTGAATTTGAAACTACAATTATGGCAGAATTAAATTGGAAAACCGAAAAGGAATACGAAGAAATAACATTCAAAACCTTAAATGGAGTTGCAAGAATTGCATTTAACCGACCGGAATGTAGAAATGCATTCACTCCAAAAACGGTAGACGAATTATGGGAAGCCCTAATTATTTGCCATGAAAGCCAAGATATTGGTGTGGTTCTTCTAACAGGTGAGGGCCCTTCACCAAAAGATGGTGGTTGGGCATTTTGCTCAGGTGGAGATCAACGGGTTCGTTCAAATTCAGGTTACAAAGGATCTAACGGAGTTAATCGCTTTAACATCTTAGACGTGCAACGTCAAATTCGCTTTATGAACAAAGTGGTGATTGCTTTGGTTCCGGGTTGGGCCGTAGGTGGAGGCCATAGTTTACATGTGGTTTGCGATATGACTATTGCCAGTAAAGAACATGCTATTTTTAAACAAACCGATGCGGATGTAGCCAGTTTTGATGGTGGGTTTGGATCAGCATATTTAGCCCGCCAAGTGGGGCAAAAAAGAGCGAGAGAAATCTTTTTCCTAGGAGCTAATTATTCTGCTCAAGAAGCTTTTGAAATGGGTATGGTAAACAAGGTAGTACCCCATGATGAATTGGAACAAACCGGTTACGATTGGGCACAAGAAATCATGACTAAAAGCCCTACGGCTATAAAAATGCTAAAATTTGGGTTCAATCTCATCGATGATGGGTTAGTTGGCCAACAAGTATATGCAGGAGAAGCAACTCGTTTAGCATACGGTACGGATGAAGCTGTAGAAGGAAGGAATGCATTTTTAGAAAAAAGAGAAAGAGACTTTTCCAAATTCCCTAAGTTTCCATAATTATCCAATAATTAATTTAAAAAGCCCCGTAATCAATGATTACGGGGCTTTTTAAATCCTTCTTTTTCGCTTCTAAAAAGTTACATGAACCGTAACTTCTTTACCATCACGAACTACTACTACATCTGCCTCTTGACCTTTTTTAAACTGGCTTAAAGCTTTCATATACCCCATCATGTCTGGCACGTCAATATCACCCATTTTAATTACCACATCACCGGCTTTAATACCTGCTTTTTCAGCTGGTTTACCTGGGCTTGTTCCATCAATTCGCATTCCAGTACCATCAAAAAGGTAATCTGGAACCACCCCTAAAGTAACCGAATATTTAGGTGCTTTTTTAGAATCTTGATCTTTCGTTTTACGGAATTCTAATTGTCCATATCCTTCTAATTGATTCATTACGTTTTCTACATAATCCAGTATTAAAACCATACCGTCAAAGTTGATTTTTTCAAAATCATCCGAAGGCTTATGATAATCTTCATGTTGTCCTGTAAAGAAATGTAGTACTGGATATCCTTTCAAGTAAAATGAAGTGTGATCAGATGGCCCTACTCCAGATTCTTGGGTCACCAAGTGAAATTTAACTGGGTCATTTGCTTTTTTCAAAACATCCTCAAAAACCGGAGAAGTTCCAGTACCATAAACGGCCAATTTGTACGATGCCGACAAACGTCCAACCATATCAAAATTGAGCATATACGAAATTTTTGAAGTATCAATGGTAGGGTTTTTCATATAGTAATTAGATCCCCATAATCCTTTTTCTTCTCCAGAAAAAGCTAAAATCACATAGTTATGTTTCGGGTTATTTTCTTTTAAATACTTAGCCAATTCCAGTATCACAGCAACCCCACTTGCATTATCATCTGCTCCGTTATGAATAGCTGGCTCACCGGTATAGCGTGATCCTTCTTGACCATACCCTAAATGATCATAATGTGCACCAATAATAATGGTATACTCCGCATCATTGTTAATATATCCAATTACATTTCTTCCAGTAATAGGATCTAAGACTTTTGCCTTTTCCTCGGCCGAAGCATGAGGGTTTGGTTTTGGAGTGTAGGTAAAATCCTGATAAAAACCTTTTTCTCCTTTAGGTTCTAGGCCAATGCTTTTAAATTGCTTAACCAAATATTTAGCCGCTGCTCTTTCGGCTTTCGTACCCGTTTCACGCCCTTCTAATTTATCGTCAGATAAATACTTGACTACTTCGGTCATATCCGATTTTGGATCTTGGGCAAAACCAACCATGACAGTCATTAAAAACCCCAATAAAGCTAAATAATTTTTCATCTTGTTATTGTAATATTTGATTGTTTCCGGATGCGAAATTAAACTACCAAATGCCATAGAACAGAAGCAAAATCATGTCTATTGTCAGATAAATGTCAGTAAAAAAAATCTGCCATAATCGGGTTATTTAGAACGAATGGGAAATGTTATTTTCGCGGCTCAAAAACATTATAGAATGAAAAACATTTTTTTATCATTAATGGTACCAGCATTGGTACTTTCATCATGTGGAAGCTCAGAAGATCAAGCAAACAGTGATGGATATTCTGGAGCCACAAAAAAAAGTGAAGTTCACTACAAAGAAGAGACTCATTTAAAAAACATTCACCAACTCACTAACGGTGGAGATATTGCTGAGGCCTATTGGAGTTTTGATGATTCCAAATTAGTTTTTCAAGCAAAATATGATAAATGGAATGCTCCATGTGATCAAATTTTTATTTCGGAATGGTGGAAAGACGATTTAATTAACACCACTCCAAAAATGGTGAGTACCGGAAAAGGACGAACTACCTGTTCTTACTTTTTACCAGGAGACACCACCATAGTTTACGCTTCTACGCATTTAGTTAACGATGCTTGCCCTCCAGTACCAGAAAAAAGAGAAGATGGAAAATACGTTTGGCCAATTTACCCTTCGTTTGATATTTTCACAGCTGATCTTGAAGGTAATATTGTTAATCAATTAACAGATTTTGAAGGTTACGATGCAGAAGCTACAGTTTCTCCAAAGGGAGATAAAATTGTATTTACTTCTTTAAGAACTGGCGACTTAGAATTGTTTACCATGAACATTGACGGTAGTGACGTAAAGCAAATAACCTTTGAGTTAGGTTATGATGGTGGTGCGTTCTTCTCGCCAGATGGAACTCAACTAATTTTTAGATCTTCTCGTCCTAAAACCGAAGAAGAAATTAAAGAATACAAAGACCTATTGGCCGAAGGGATGGTTACTCCTACAGAAATGGAATTATACATCTGTAACGTAGACGGTAGTAATTTAAGACAATTAACGGATTTAGGTGGGGCAAATTGGGCTCCTTTCTTCCACCCAAGTGGTAAAAAGGTTTTGTTTAGTTCGAATCATGAAAATGAAAAAGGATACCCATTTAACTTATTCATGATTAACACAGATGGAACAGGTTTAGAAAAAGTAACCTACGATGGTGTATTTGATTCATTCCCTGTATTCTCAAATGATGGTAAGCATGTAGTATTTTCTTCTAATAGAAATAATGGAGGAACGCATGAAACAAACTTATTTGTTGCCGAGTGGGTAGATTAATAAAATTAAAGCTAAGAGCTGAAGAAAACAAAAATTCTTCGGCTCTTAATTTTAACTTTGTAGAAAATCAAAGTATTGAAAAATTGAAAGAAGTAAATCAAAAATTAATGATGTGGCTAAAGCGAATTGGCTGGGTAGGATTTGCTTTCTTTTTATTGAAAGGTCTTGCTTGGATTGCTGTATGGTTAGGACTTTCTCATTACATTAATTGGTAGCCCCTTTTTTTATTATTGCCCTTACCCATTTCTCACTTCCCTCCTGTATCCTTATTTTTACAACAAATTAAATCCAATGAAGAAATCAATCGTTTTTATAATGGTTTGTGCTTTGTATATGGCTACCATTAGTTCATGTTCTAATAATATTCCAAAAGAAGAGGCAAAATCTGCTACCTATTCTATTGATGTTAACATTTCTAATACATCTATGGATTCGGCTTTCTTGTTTTTGTTAACTAACGATGGATGGAATTTGGTGGACTCGGTTAGTGGAGACAGTGGCTCGTTCCACTTTGAAGGATCTGTTTTAGGAGCAAACTACATGGCCATTGGAGACAGAAAAAGAAATTACTCAATACGACTATTTGCTGACAATAAAAACATTACCATTTCTGCAGATTTTGAAAAACCAGGTCAAGAAACAATTACAGGGAGCGAAACCCATTCAGAGTATTTAGCCACTAAGGATTCAATGGCCATTTTTGATGCCAAGATGGAAGGGTTAATTGCCCAATATGATGTAGCCGAAGAATCAAATGATACGGTAACCATGAAGCAAATTGAAAAAGATTATTATTCGCTATCAGATAAAAAAGATGAGTGGCTAAAAAACTACGTAACCGCTAATCCCAATAATTTTGTAGCCCAGTTTTATATGGTTAATCCGCTATCTTACCAACTTCCAACCGAAGAGTTAAGAATTCTTGTAGATAGTATCTCTCCAGAAGCATCTCACACCACAATGTATGCTACATTATCCAAAAAATTAGAGATTCTAGAAAACAGTGCCGTAGGTAAAATGGCTCCAGATTTTACCATGAACGACAGTACAGATACACCCCATTCCCTTTCTTCCTTTTATGGAAATTACTTATTAATTGATTTTTGGGCTTCTTGGTGCGGTCCTTGTCGAGCAGAGAATCCGCATATGGTAGAAATCTATTCAAAATATCATGAAAAAGGTTATGATGTATTAGGAGTTTCGCTCGATTCTAAAAGGCCAAACTGGTTAGAAGCCATTTCAAAGGATAATTTAACGTGGGCACATCTTTCTGACTTAAAAGGCTGGAGTAACGAAGCAGCGAAACTTTATGGAGTAAGCTCTATTCCTCATACTGTATTGTTAGATCCAAATGGTAAAATTATTGCCCGTGGTTTAAGAGGTGATGAATTAGAAGCCAAGTTGGCTGACATTTTTCAACCAAAAGCCCAATAAATAAAACCAATTATGAAAAAAGTCCTTCATCTCTTTAACAGCGATAAAGGGCTTTTTTTATTCCTACTTTTTGTGGCCAGTGTACTCCGGCTATTTAATGTATTTGAGCTTCCCTATGTTCATGATGAATTGAGCGCGCTTAACCGAATTAACTTCAATTCAATTGGCGAGGTAATTACACATGGTGTTAAAGAACAAGACAATCACCCTGCTTTAATTCAAGTTTTTCTCTATTACTGGACTTCTCTTTTGGGTCGTTCTGAGTTTTGGGTAAAACTTCCATTTTTATCAATGGGTATTGCAAGTGTTTGGCTTCTTTACAAATTAGGAAAAGATTGGTTTAATAGTACCTCAGGATTAATAGCAGCAGCATTTTTAGCATCTCTGCAATTCCCCATAATGTATAGTCAAATTGCTAGGCCTTACATTTCAGGTTTATTCTTTTCGTTATTATTTGTGATTTTTTGGTCTCGTTTTCTCTTTAAAGAATCCAGAAATTGGGGCACATCTATTGGGCTTATTTTTTCGGCAGGACTTTGTAGTTATAATCACTATTTCTCATTAATGTTTGTGGGTATTGCAGGTATTACTGGATTGTTCTTTTTGAACAAAAACAACTATAAATGGTATTTAATAACTATGATAGGTTGCCTAATAGTATTTATTCCACACCTTCCCATTTTATGGTACCAGATGGGTAACAAAGGCCTTAATTGGCTTGGAGCACCTTCTCCACTCTTTATTTTAGATCATTTAAAATTTGTCTTTCACTTTAGTACATGGGTATATTGTTTGGTAGTGGGAATTTTTGTTTTGGGAGTTTATCAATCAAAGAAACTGCGCCTGAACAAAATGCAAATCATCAGCCTAATTTGGTTTACCATACCCATTATGGTTGGAGTGGTATACTCCATTGTTGTTAAACCCATTGTGCAACATTCTATGTTGCTTTTCTCTTTTCCCTTTTTATTGCTTTTTATTACCTCCTTTTTACCCAAATGGAGCATCAGAAAAAAACAATTATCTATCCTACTTATTTTGTTTATTAATTCGTTCACTCTTATTTATTCAAGACAACACTATAAAGTTTTCTACGCCCAACCCTTTAGTGAAATGTACATGTTTTGTAAAACTTATTCTGAGGAATTTAAACCTGCGATTATTATTAATGAAAACCCCGCGTATTTATCTATGTATTTTGACTCTGCACAAATTCAAGTCCATAGTACTTTTAATGATGTTCCCAGTCCAGTAGAATTTAGACAACAACTTCAAAAAACACATAACAAAAGCATAATACTGGGTAATTTACCACAAAACTTAACAGAATTAGCCAAAGAAGTGTATCCTTACACCTTGGACATTAAAAAGGGGCTTAACCATGAAATAGTTTTACTTTCTCAAAACAATGCTAACTCAGCTTTAATTCAAGAGCCTCAGTTTTACTCTAAATTTGAAACCAATGGCAATAACCTAGATTGGGAATTTCCAAATGCTGATAACTACATTTCTCAATTTAAAGAAATCATAGTTCCCGCAGAAAACGAATACGGACCCGTTTTTGAGCGTAGCTTAGATGAAATTCCAATGAATAGATTTTCTGCAATTAAGGTAAAGTTAGATTTTAAATCTTCGGTGCAAAATAATGGGTTAATTGCCCTTTCGGTATTCTACAAAGATCAAGAAATTATGTGGAAAGGTATAAGCTTAGACGAATATCAAGCCAAAACACAAAAAAACAATTGGGCCACGGCTTATTTAACCACAACATTTACCAGTGTGATCAATAGCCGCCATTCATTGAGCGATTATAAATTAAAGGTTTTGTATTGGAATAAAGATAAAATCAATATTTCCCTAAAGAATTTTGAATTTACAATTGTTGCGGGTAACGAATTTGAGTACGCCACTATTGAGCCTATCTATTAACCTAAGCTTTGTTTAAAATATGTCAGTTTCTAGACAATAAAAGTATGGGTAACCACTTTCTGTATGGTATATTTACGCCTTAAATTTTTCATATGCTACGAATATTCACCATTGCCTTAGCGGTTCACATTTTTCCTGTTTATTTATTTTCTCAAACTCCTAATGCTAAGAGTACTTTATCTATTACTCAAGGTACGTACCTAGGTATTTCCCACCTACAAGGAACAGAGGTTGATTTTTCAAATACAGGATACGCCAGTGTTTATGGCGAAATAAACAATTTTAACGACAGAAACAGGTATAGCCCAATTGAACGCAATACCAATCCTAAAGTAGATCCTTTGTGGGATCCTAATTATTTGGAGAAATCCTATTCCAAATCACCGCAAACTACTTTACTAAATAATTTTGCTGGAATTGAATTTACTAATGTAAATCCACCAGACCCTTGTGTAGCGGCCGGTCCTAACCATGTAATTCAAATGGTAAATGGTGGTGGTGGTGCCGTTTATAAAATCTTTGACAAAAATGGAGTTGCTCTTACTGGAAACGTAAATTTTGATAATCTGTTTGCAGGATATTCTGGTTTAGGAGATCCTATAGTGATGTTTGATCAATTATCAAACCGTTGGTTTCTCAGTGAGTTTTCCTCCTCAGGTAATAAACTACTTATAGCTATCTCGCTTACCGATGATCCAACTGGAAATTTTCATACCTATGTTTTTCAAGCTACCAATTTTCCCGATTATCCTAAATACTCTGTTTGGCCAGATGCGTATTATTGTACCGCAAATGAAAACACGAGCTCCATTTACGCATTTGAGCGTGACTCTATGCTTGTTGGAGCACCTGCAAGATTAATTAGAAATACAGTTAATGATTTATCTGGCTTTGGTTTTCAAACACTTACTCCTGTAAATTTTGAAGGAACTACCTTGCCTAATACTCCTACCAATGCCACTTTTTGGAGGCATGTAGATGACGAAGCTCATTTTCAAAATAATGCCGATCCGTTTAACGATTATGTGGAATATTGGCAATTTGTACCCGATTTTGAGTCGGTTAGTAATTCCCAATTCTTTGGCTCTGAAAAAATTACTGTTGCCGATTTTGATTCCGACTTAAATGGTTATCGCGCTTTTTCAGCCATTGTACAACCCAACTCCAACGTTCGTTTAGACCCTCTTAGAGAGGTTTTTATGAATAGAATGGCTTACCGTAACTTTGATAGTTATGAAACCATTGTGGCTTGTCATGTTACAGATGTAGATGGAAACGACAGAGCTGGAATGCGTTGGTATGAATTTCGAAAAAATGACACCATTGACTGGTATCTTTTTCAGCAAGGCACCTACTCTCCCACCGAAGATAGCAGATGGATGGGTGCAATTGAAATGAATGAAAACGGTTCAATTTGTCTGGCTTACTCGGTTTCTAGTTCAAGTATTTACCCCAGCTTGAGGTATACTGGTAGAAATATTAATGATCCAGCGGGCGTAATGACTTTACCAGAACAAACAATTGTTAACGGACAAGGATCCAATTTTTCGAACAGGTATGGAGATTATGCGGCAATGACAATTGATCCTTCTAATGATTCTACTTTTTGGTTTACCGGTGAGTTTAACACTTCTAGTTCTTGGAGTACTCAAGTTGCCGAAATTGCGCTAACTGATTCTTGTCATGGGTTAACTGCGGTAACCAATACATACGGAGATTTTACATGCCCTGGAGAAACCAACGGTACTATCGAGGTTTTTGGTGTGAATGGCTCCACAAATAACTATACTTTCAGTATTGATAGCGGAGTTTTCCAAACAAATAATATTTTTCAAAACCTTGCTCCAGGTTGGCACTACCTGCAAGTTAATGATGGAAATTGTGTTTCTAATGTTCCAGCCTATATAAACGGACCAGATACTTTTACAGTAATCGACTCTGTTAAACAAATTACCTGTTACGGTGATACTGATGGATATATTGAGTTTATTGTAGGCGGTGGTACTGGAGATATTCAATACAGTTTAGACAGTGTAACTTGGACAAATTCAGGTAGATACAATAACTTAACCTCTGGAGAGTATACCGTTTATGTTAAAGATGACAGTAATTGCACCTTAGTAAACGAACCTATTACTATTGTTGAACCAGATGAGTTAATTTGCACGTACGATATAGACCATCCTACCACAAATACCTCTTTAGATGCCGGATTTACGGTATTAGCAGCTGGAGGCACCAACCCGAAAAGATACAGTTTGGATGATGTAAACTATCAAGCAGACAGTACTTTTTCCAATTTAATTTCTGGAACTTACTGGATCTATACGCGAGACAATCATGATTGTTTTGTAGCAGAAAGAATAAATGTTAACCTCGTTGGTGTGAATGAGGTTTTAAAAGAAAATGATTTTTTAATTTATCCAAACCCTACAAGTGGAATATTTCAAGTAGCCCTTGGAAAATCCGTATCTTCAAAAAAATCAACTATTACCTTATTAGATATTCACGGAAAAATAATTGAATTAAAAGAAATACCCGAAAACGCAATTAACACAAATATTGAGTTTGATCTAACGCCATATGCTAAGGGCATTTACGTTATTAACATCCAGTATGGATCAGAAATAATTTCTACTCAAGTCATATTTGAGTAACATCAAGAACAATGAATGAAGTCCGAATTCCATCAGGTTTTCGGACTTTTTTATGCTTAAGGCAATCAAATTGGCAATTACTTTCATAACATTGTAGCATATCATTCATGATTCAAAAAGCACAAGAAATACTACAGAAATACTGGAACTACCCAGATTTTAGACCCGACCAGAAAAGAGTAGTTGAAAGTATATTGGAGGGTAAAGATACTCTTGCATTACTACCTACTGGGGGCGGTAAATCAATTTGTTACCAAGCTCCCGGATTAGTAATGGAAGGCCTAGTAGTTGTAATTTCTCCATTAATAGCTTTAATGAATGACCAAGTATCTGGATTAAAGGATAGAAATATTGATGCTATTTCAATTTCTTCTAGTATGAACTTTAAAGAGGTTCAAATTGCTCTAGACAATGCTGTTTACGGAAAGTATAAATTTCTATATGTATCTCCTGAAAGGGTGAATAGTGACTTATTTCAACAAAAGTTGAAAGACATGAATGTGGCTTTTTTTGCCATTGATGAAGCTCATTGTATTTCTCAGTGGGGCTTTGATTTTAGACCCTCCTATTTAAAACTATCGGTTTTACGAGAGTTAAAACCAGAATGCCCAATTCTTGCCCTTACAGCGAGTGCACCTGAAAGAGTGGTAAATGACATAAAAAATCACCTAAATCTCAATAAAGAAAATTTTATTTCAGGAAATTTTTTAAGACCCAATCTCTCCTATTATTTTATTAATACGGACAACAAAAACGAGCGTATTTTAAAAATTTTAAAAAAACAAATAGGTTCAGGAATAGTGTATACTTATACCCGAAAAGATGCCCGGGAGTTTGCTCAATGGATAAAATCAGAAGGAATAAAAGCTGATTATTACCATGGCGGTATGTCCTATCAGGATAGAGAGAAAGCACGCTTAAACTGGATGAATAACAAAAACCCTATAATGTGCGCTACAAACGCGTTTGGTATGGGAATTGACAAACCAGACGTAAAGCTTGTTTTGCACCAGGGCCTTCCATTATCCATTGAAGCTTATTATCAAGAAGCCGGAAGAGCAGGTAGAAACGGTGAAAAAGCTTGGGCAATTTTATTGTATAATGATAGCGATTTAATGGATTTACAAACACGCTTAAGTATGTCGTTTCCTGAATTAGACTTTATTAAACATATATATAAAGTGCTGGTAAATTATTACTTGGTTAGCCCTGGTACTGGAGCGGGAAAAGCATACCCTTTCAAAATTGGCGAAATATGTAAACGCTATAATTTAAAGCCCTTTGAGGTTTTTAGCAGTATTAAGTTTTTAGAAAAAGAAGGATATCTTTCGCTATCTGATTCGGCCAGAACCCCTTCGAGATTGTTTATCACTACCTCTCAAAAGGCTTTATATAATTACAGCATTAAAGATAAAAAAATAGGCAATTCTATTGAGGTGCTATTACGTTCATATACCGGTCTATTCGATGATTTTCAAACCATTAATGAAAGTTTATTAGCCCAAAGAATTCAAGTTGAACGTAAGGAAATTGTAAAGCATTTTAAACAATTACATAAAATGGAAATGATAGTGTACCGTGAACAAACAGAAACCCCATGGATCACCTTTATTGAAGATGTAGTTTTACCAAATAATTTAAGAATTAGTCCGGAAAATTATCACCATTTAAAAGTCATTGCTAAAAAACGACTTAGATCTTTTACCCAATTAATAGCATCTAAAAACCAGTGTAGAAACACTGGAATTTTATCGTATTTTGGGGTACAGGTATCAGAAAATTGCGGTATTTGTGACATTTGTTTATTGCAGAGAAAGTCTATGTTTAAGGATGCTAAATTTTTAAAATTTCAAAAACAAATCATGGATTTAAAAAAACAAAATGTTACGGAAAAACTAATTATTAATTCTTTTCCAGAAACGGAACGTGAAGAAGTAATTCAGTTAATTAGGTTTCTTAAGGATGAAGACTTAATGTAAAATGAGAAAATATTTTTTCGCTACATTAAAACGTTTCTGACCCTATTTTCTTTTCAAAGTTCAAAGTATCGCCCCCATTGGGTATAACACCTTTCTTATTTAAAATTCCTTGTAGTAAAAGGTTGGCTACATCTACTCCATTTTCATCTACCGTTACCCATGTAACATGATCAGCAGACAAACCTTTTTCGGGAAACTGCACCCCTCCGGTGGTGGCTAATCTAATATAGTCTTTTCCTAATCTTTGTTCATATTCATAGGCATGTACGTGGCCATTAAACACGGTGTAATCTTTTCCTTCTAGGGCATTTTCCATAGCCAAGAATCCCGGGTTATCAATTTTCCATGGTGCTTTATGCACAAATAAAAATGTATGAGTTACGGATGGATATTTTTTAATAACCTCCACAAAATAATCTGCTTGTTCTTTACTGATATTACCTCCTACCTGTTCGGGAATTTGAGCATACTCCGTTTCTGGAAAACTACCCCAGCCCTCTCTTTTGGCTCGGGAAATAGCAATATTTCTTAATTCCAAAATCTCGGCAGTTCTCTTAGGGGTGTTATCTTCTGAGTCCAGTACCAGAAAGAGTGCGTTTTTATATATAAAATGATAATATCTTTTGCCGTAACGCTTATCCCAAACATTTTGCATTTCTGCAGATGTTAAATCATGATTCCCTCCAATATAAAACACGGGAGCCTTCGCTTTTTTTACTCTGAAATCAAAATTATCAAACTGAGATTCTAGCTCAGCCAAAGATTTATGATCACCCTCAATTAAGTCGCCCACATTGATAATAAAATCTGGGCGCAAAATATTTAGCTGTGAAATAGCTACATCAAAAACACCCGCTCTTTCGCCTCCAGTTAAATCACCAAAAATGGCAAAAGAGAATTTTTCATTATCGAACTCTTGATGTGTCCATGGCTTGCCATTTGAGATAATCTGGTGCGTAAAATTGGTGTCGGCTTTCTGCTCAACAGACTTTGGCTTTTGACAAGAAATAAAATTTATTACCGTAAGACTGTATAACAATAATTGCTTCATGGTAATTAATCTGTGGGTTTACCAACGAAATGAACAATGCCATATAAAATAGTCAATCCTACCGGAAATATAACCATTGATGACAAGCCCATAGCTGCTGGAATAGACCCTACAAAGATGGCTACAGCTCCCACCGTAACGGCATATGGCATTTGTGTTTTCACATGGTCTAAGTGATTACAAGAAGTGGCCAGAGAGCTTAATATTGTTGTATCTGATATAGGTGAACAATGGTCGCCAAATACGGCACCCGCAAGTATTACGGATACTACATTATAAAAAATTATCATGGCTTCTTCATGACCCAAACCACCCTCAATAGCCACATGATAGGAAGCTGGTAACAGTAAGGGATATAAAATTGCCATAGTACCCCAAGAAGAGCCCGTAGAAAATGCTACCAAACCAGAAAGAATAAAAACAACAGCAGGAATAAAAATTGGAGATAATGAAGTACTCCATAAACCTTGCAGAAACAAAGCGGTGTGCATATCTTCAGTTATACCTGCTAAAGCCCATGCCAATACTAAAATAATCATAGCTGGCATCATGGTTTTAAATCCCCCAAGACCTGCGTTAATGGTTTCATCTAATTTCATAATTTTTTGAGAAACAGATAAAACTACTGCCGCAATTAAACCTGCCAGTGAAGACCATAATAAAGCCGTAAATGAATCTGAATTCCCAATAACGGTGGATAACTTCCTTAAAAAGGGCTCGCTTGAAATACTTTCCATATCTGTGGCTGAAACTCCTGTTTCCCACATTCCCCAAACTGCTCCCACAATAACAATTACAATTGGAATCACCGCATTATATGATTTTGGGATTACCCCTTCTTTAGCTTCAAACTCTTCATTAGCTTCATTTGTTTTTTGGCTACCTAATGAATCAACCCCTTTTTTTCTAGCTTTCAACTCTGCTGTTAACATAGGACCAAAATCATGTTTTTTGTAAACCAACATTAACATAAAAGAAAGCGTAAATATGGGATAAAAAGCATATTGAAGGGAGTCTAAAAAAACCCCGTATGGAGAAACATCTAGCTCGGGTAAATGCGCCAGGCCAGATTCAATATATCCTAATTCAGCACCTATCCAGGTAGTCACGAATGCTATTGCAGCCACCGGAGCAGCGGTAGAATCCACTAAATACGCTAGTTTTTCTCGTGAAATATTCAATCTATCTGCTACAGGACGCATGGTATTGCCTACTACCAAGGTATTGGCATAATCATCAAAAAAAATAAGGACACCCATTAACCAAATAACAAATTGTCCACTTCGCGGGTTCTTTGCATACGGCTCCAATCTATTTACTACCCCTAGCATTCCTCCGTTTTTGGATATTATGCTTACCACACCCGCAATAGATAGTGAAAAAACAATTACTGCAATATGCGACCAATCATTTAAGGCATTCATTACATATGTATCTACGGTGTTAAGAAAACCCAAAACAACTCCTGATAATCCGTTACCGTACATGGACATGATAACCGACCCTGAAAGAATTCCGATAAATAAAGAGGATATAACTTCTTTTAAAACCAAAGCCAAAATTATGGCTAAAAGAGGAGGAATAACCGATAACGATAAAGGTATTGGTTTTATTGCTTGCACTTGTTTTTCTCCGTTTATCTTCACACGAATTTCATTTTCGTGGTGTGGAGTAAACGGAAAACTATACGAACCGTCCTCCGAACTAGAAAGAACGTATTTAGATTCATTCACAGAAATGTGTACTGGAATTTTTTCTGAATAATTTTTTGAGAATTGAATCTTTACAGGAATTTCAACTTGTTGAACAATAATATCTGGTACCTCAATTTTAAAACTTCTGTTTCCGTACCCGGAAAAACTGATAAAAAAAATGACCACTAAAAAAAGAAATGTTCTCATATTTATTTACTCAAGGTCTTAATATTCAAGGCATCAATTTTTGTCGCCCCTCCGTTGGTATTCATTAAATCAATTTCCGTTTTGTAATGCTCGGTAATTTTATACCTCACCATTTTAAGCGTAGAATTTACCATTAAATTGGCCTCTGTAAAGGGTTCAGGAGCAATAAAAAACTGTTTTGGAATCCATTTCTTTTGAAAAACAGTTTTGTAGGTTGCATCTCTCATAAAGGCATTGAACTGGTCTTTTACTAAGTCATATGATTTTTCAGAATTACCCTGATTTATTAATTTCTTTTTTGTTGGGTCAATACTTACAACTGCAGTTGTAATTCTATTATGATCATTGTATAACATAACATGAGTGAAAATATCGCTGCAATTTACAATAGCTTCCTCTATTCCTTCGGGCGAGTATTTTTCTCCATCTTCAGAAATTAATAATGCTTTATTTCTACCCGTTACTACCAAGAAATTGTCCTTATCGTAATAACCAAGATCACCTGTCCAAAGCCACCCCTCTCGCAAAGTTAAAGCCGAAGCTTCTTCATTTTTGTAATAGCCCTTCATCACATTTTCACCCTTGATCACAATCTCTCCAATTTCATTCGTATCAGTTTCCTCCGTTTCATTTCTCATTATTTTACAGGTAATACTAGGGAGAACGGAACCCGAAGTTCCCATTTTATGACGGTGTGGAGTATTGCTACAAATTATGGGAGCTGCTTCTGTTAACCCATATCCTTGATAAATGGGAGTTCCAATGGCTTTATAAAACTGTTGTTGTTTTAAATCAAGTAAAGCTCCTCCACCTACCATAAATTCTAACTCCCCACCAAAAACATCTCCTAGTTTTCCAAAAATTAAAGAATCTGCCAATTTATAACTGGGCCAGGTAGAAATTTGAGTTCCGGTTCCTGGTTGCGTAAATCCATCTCCATTTCGAATGGTGGCGGCTTCAATTCCTCTTTCAAAAATGCCATTAATTAAACCGCCCTTTTCAGCAACACCTTCTTTCATTTTGTTTATGAAATTTCCAGATAACGCAGGAACGGTTAACAAAAATTGTGGCTTTACTTCTTTTAAGTTAATTGGGATATTTTTTATGGCATGGGTTACTCCACCTCTTGTATCCAGAAAAAACAAATCTAAAGCTTTAAACAAAGCTCCATATAAAGCAACCGTATGCGCAAATGAATGATCAACTGGCAGGATAACTAAAGTTCTAAAGTTTTTTCGCAATTTAAACATGGTAATTCCATCAAAAGCGTTAGTGTAGTAGTTAACATGCGACAGCATAATACCTTTAGGGTTACCGGTTGTACCTGAGGTGTATGAAATATTTACGGTGTCATTTTCTTGAATCTCGCTTTGTATTCTTTTCAGTTCATCTTTATGGATTTCATGTAAATTCTTACCTTTTCTTAGCGCATCCCAAAAAAGAATCCCTCTTTCCATAGACACTCCTGCTTTTTTCATTTCAATTTCAAAAAACTCAAAGTCTTCATCCATAAAGATGATTTTGAAATTTGGATCATCTACATCTTTTAGTATAGATAATACTTTTGTTAAATGATTTTTAGAGGTAAATATGCCTTTAGAATCAGAATGGTTTAATCTGAATGGGATTTCTTCTGGTAACAGCTTAACAGAAAGAGGAACCGAAACACCATTCAAAGCGAGCACTGCGTATTCACTCATCACCCACATTGGACTACCTTCTGATAAAATGGCAAAGTTTTGACCTTGTTCTACGCCACTATCAAATAAAGAAGCAGCCAAATAATCTACATTCCTTTTCACCTCCTTATAGGTATAAGATTCCCAACCTTTATCCGTTTTTCTGCTCACATACCGTTCATTTTCATAAACTTCCGAAGCTTTTTCTAATAGATTAATAATTGTTCTTTTTCCTTGCTCTAATTCAATCATGATGTAAATTAATTCAGCAATAAAAGTAACCTTTCCGAGCTATAAACAAAACCATCCTCCATTTTGGGGGTTTAATCACTAAAAAATTGAACTGCCCATCCGGTTTGTTAAAATTTAACAATATTTGCGGATATTTTTTCATTCAAACTAAAACTAAACATATGGATTTTCAATCTTACATTGATCAAGGAACAGATTACGTTATTAATTATGCTCCAAAATTTTTAATTGCTCTTGTAATTTTATGGGTTGGGCTAAAGATAATTAAGGCGATAAGTAAAAGTACTGATAAAATGATGGCTTCAAGGGGTATGGATGATACGCTAAGGCCATTTATACAAAACCTTATTTCTTGGACCCTGAAATTTGCACTTTTTATTTTGGTTGCTGATCAAGTTGGTATTGACACCATGTCATTTATGGCAATTTTTGGTGCAGCTGGTTTAGCCATTGGTTTAGCATTGCAAGGCACACTATCTAACTTTGCTAGCGGAGTAATGTTATTAATTTTTAGACCGTTCAAGGTAGGTGATTTTGTTGATGTTGCAGGTCACATGGGTACGGCAGAAGAAATTGGGATTTTTGTAACCGCATTAAGATCACCAGAAAACAGATTAATTATTATACCTAACAGTGCAGTAGGTAGTGGTAGTTTAACCAATTACTCCAATGCAGATAAGGTACAAGTAAGAATTGCCGTGGGAATTGCCTATGATGCCGATATTAAACAAGCAAGAGAAGTGATTTTAGCAGGAATTAAGCAAGATACACGAGTAATGCAAAATGAAGCTATTGAAGTATTGGTAGCCGAATTAGGAGATAGTTCTATTAACTTATCGGTTAGATTTTGGTGTAATCCAGGCGAGTACTGGCCAGTTTTCTTTGATAACCTTGAAAATGTTAAAACCAACCTTGATGCGGCTAAAATTGAAATTCCATTCCCGCAAAGAGTGGTTCATATGCAACAAGCATAAAAAAAACTATTGAATTGAAAGCCTCCATTGAGAAATGGAGGCTTTTTTATTTGAACCAATTCGTCCAAGGACCAACTTCCCCTTCCTTTACAATTTCTTTTTGAATATGATTTTCAAATTTTTTTCGAGAAATTTCTATGGCCCCTAATGATTCTAAATGAGCGGTATAATCTTGGCAATCTATCATTGTAAATCCTTTCTGGATTAACGATTTTACCAAACAAATGAATCCAAATTTAGACGCGTTTGAAACCTTTGTAAACATAGACTCACCATAGAATTGTTTACCTAAGCAAATTCCATATAGACCTCCTACTAAAACTTCATTTTCCCAAACCTCCACAGAATGAGCATACCCCATTTTATGCAATTGATTGTAGGCTTCTTCCATCTCATTGGTAATCCAAGTTCCTTCTTGCCCTTTACGTTTACCATTTTTACAATGGAACAATACCTTTTCAAAACACGTGTCGTATGTTACCGTAAACTTATTCGATTTAAACACTTGTTTCATTGATTTTGAAATTTTCAGATCTTTTGTAAACAATACAAATCGCGGATCAGGGCTCCACCATAAAATTTCTGAACCTTGGTTATACCAAGGAAATATTCCTAACGAATAGGCTTTTAGAATCCTTTCAGTACTTAAATCTCCTCCAATGGCAACAATTCCTTCTGGGCTGGCCCATTTACTTAATGGAAAAACAATTTCATCGGTAAGTATGGTCATTCCTAATCTGCTGTTATTATTTCTTTAACCTCAATAAAAACATGTTTTACTTCTGGCAGTTGGGCTTTAATATCTTCCTCAATGGCCACAATTTCATCTTCAATGTTTTCAATTGAAAATTGATTGAAAAAATGTACATCTGCACCAACCATAACTCCAGTAGGGCCAAAGTGAACGGTTCTAACCTGCCCTACTTCTTCGATCTTTGAACTTTTAGCCAAAATTGCGTTTAAGGTTTCTAATGATTCTTCATTCATAGATTCCCCAATTAAAAGAGCCTTGGTTTCTATAACCAAGAAAATGGCCATTCCAGTAAGAATCAAACCAATAATTACCGAGGCCACACCATCCGCCATTGGTATACCCCAAATATCTCCTATCGCTACTCCTATTAATGCAATCACCAAACCTGCGATGGCACCAATTTCTTCAATAATTATGGTAAACGTAGATGAATCCTTACTTTTCTTCATGGATTTTATTAAACCAAATTTCCCATTACTTTTCTTAAACTCTCTTAAGGCTACAAATAGCGAAGTCCCTTCAAATAAAATAGCCAAACTCAAAACAAGGTAATTCACATTTACATTGGCCACTTCTACCGGTTCAATAATATGATGAATCCCTTCATAAATAGCAATTCCTCCTCCTAATGCAAAAATTAGAATAGCTACCACAAACGACCAAAAATAAATTTCCATGCCATAACCAAATGGATGAGATTTATCGGCCGGACGTTCGCTTCTTTTAATTCCAAGTAGAAGCAAGAGTCCATTTGAAGTATCTACCAATGAATGAATTCCTTCAGAAACCATGGCAGAACTACCCGTATAGCTGGCTGCGAAAAATTTAGAAATAGCAATAGCTAGGTTAGCCAATATGGCTCCGTAAATTGAAAGTTTTGATCCTTTTGCCGACATAAAAATTGAAGTTTCCACAAATAAACAATCTAAGTCATTATTTCAACCACCTTTTTAGCAAGAAAATTCAATAATCAACTCATAAATCACAAATCATAATATCTTTGAACTCCGAACAACAAACTAATATTCAAGCTTGAAAACATATTTAAACTTTGAATCAAACGCTCCGAAGTGGATAATCTTCACCATCGATTTATCTATTATAGCGTTTTCAATTATTCTAGCATTTTTTCTGCGTTTTAATTTTGAAATTCCTAATGGCGAGATTTCTAGTCTATTCAACGGGTTTATTTCTATTGTACTAGTCAGAATTCTGATAGCCTTCTTATTTAAAACTTATAGTGGAGTAATTAGGCATACTAGTATTCAAGATTTACAGCGTTTGTACTTGGCTACTTCTGCCGGTACAGCCATTGTACTTTCATTAAATTTGATTTCATTTTTTGTTATTGGTAAAAACATTTTGCCTTTTTCGGTTATTATTATTGAATACGTTTTAACCTTCTTTTTAATTGCTTCCTTTAGGGCCATTATTAGAATCATTTTTCAAGAAATAACTTCTACTTCTACCGAAAAAAGAGATGTTGTAATTTATGGAGCAGGACATAACGGGCTTACAACAAAACAGGCTTTAGATAGAGTAACCGAAACAAAATTTAGTGTCATATCTTTTATTGATTCTAATCCAAGTAAAATTGGGAAGATTTTAGAAGGTACTAAGATTTCTGGAGACGATGATTTAGAAAAAATTCTGATTGAACGTAAACCAAAATCTCTAATTATTGCCGTACAAAAAATAGATAAGGACAAGAAAAAAGAGATTATTGAAAAGTGTCTTTTTCATAATATTGAAGTTAAAATTATACCTCCAGTAACGGATTGGATTAATGGAGAATTAAGTGTAAAACAAATTAAACCGGTAAGGATTGAAGAATTACTAGGAAGAAAGCCCATTCAGTTAAATCAAGATAAAATAAAAAATCAAATTGCGGGGAAAACCGTATTAGTTACAGGAGCTGCTGGCTCTATTGGCTCTGGGTTAGTCGATCAAATTGCGAAATACTATCCTGAGAAGATCGTAATGCTAGATCAAGCGGAAACTCCGCTGTATGATTTAGAATTAAGAATGAGGAATCAATACGGGGAAAACATGATGGAAATTGTTATTGGTGATATCCGTGATGAAACCAGAATGAGGAATCTGTTTAATGAGTTCAAACCCAGCTTTGTTTACCATGCAGCGGCTTATAAACACGTTCCTATGATGGAAGACAATCCATCAGAAGCCATTCGTGCTAATGTTCAAGGCTCAAAAAATATAGCTGATTTATCGGAAGAATTTGGAGTAGAAAAATTTGTAATGATTTCGACCGATAAAGCCGTAAACCCAACCAATGTAATGGGCGCTACTAAGCGTATTGCTGAGATTTATACCCAATCTAAAAACAAAGTCAGTAAAACAAAATTTATCACAACTAGGTTTGGAAACGTATTAGGGTCAAATGGTTCAGTTATTCCAATTTTTAAGCGTCAAATTGAAGAAGGCGGACCTATTACCGTTACACACCCAGATATTACCCGTTTTTTCATGACCATTCCTGAAGCTTGTCAATTAGTTCTAGAAGCTGGAATGATGGGTAAAGGAGGCGAAATTTACATTTTCGATATGGGAGAATCGGTTAAAATTGTTTCATTAGCCGAAAAGATGATTAAGCTTTCGGGGCTTACGGTTGGTAAGGATATTCAAATTAAATTTAGTGGTTTAAGACCAGGCGAAAAGCTCTATGAAGAGTTGCTAGCTAACGAAGAAAACACCCTTAAAACGCATCATTCGCAAATTATGGTGGCAAAGGTTAGAGAAACCGATTTTGAAGAAATATCTATTAATATACAATCTTTAATTGCCACTTATGATGGTCAAGATAACATGGAGATTGTAGGTAAAATGAAAGCTATAGTACCTGAGTACAAGAGCAAAAACTCCATCTATTCCAAACTAGATAAATAGTTTTTTATGAAATTCTCTTCCGATATAGACATTAGATTTAGAGACTTAGACAGTTTGGGTCATGTCAATAATGTGGTTTATTTAACTTATGTAGAACAAGCCAGAATAAGATATTTTGATGATGTAATTGGCGACCGTCAAGACTGGGATCAATGGGGAGTGTTACTTGCTCGTACAGAAATCAATTATTTACGCCCTCTTTTACTTAAGGAAAAGGCCCAATGTTTTATGGAATGTGTAGATATTGGCACCAAAAGCATGGAGTTTCACTTTAAAATCTTTATGACAGCCAATGGTGAACAATTTGAAATTGCTAGTGGTGTGAACATTTTGGTATGCTATAATCATAGAGAAAACAAAAGCATTGAAGTTCCAACAATTTGGAAAACTGCCATTGAAAATTTCGAAGACGGAATTACTCTGTAAATGCCTAAATCGCATACATTATTACAGTTATCTCAAAGCATTGAACGATTTATTAAAAGCACGTTCAACTCAACGTATTGGGTCTCTGCCGAAATATCAAAACTGAACTTTTATCCTAAAAGCGGACATTGCTACCCCGAACTTGTAGAAAAAGCTAACGGAAAAATTGTTGCCGAGATAAGATCTACCATATGGAGTAGTACCTACCAAAGATTAGCACATAAGTTTAAGAGCGAAACAGGAGAAGAGCTTAGAGAAGGCATGAAAATCTTGTTTTTCATTCAGGTTAAGTACTCTCCTACCCATGGAATTTCTCTTAATATTGTTGATATTGATCCTTCCTTTACCCTTGGAGAGATAGCAAAAGAGAAAAAGCAAACGATTAAAAAGTTAAAAGACCAAAACCTGTTTGAAGCGAACAAACAAGTGTTGTTTCCCTATTTTCCGCAAAGAATTGCGATTGTATCTGTTATTTCTAGTAAAGGCTATCAAGATTTTTTAGAAACCATGAAGGCTAAAGCTTCTCATATTAATTATTTTCAGGAATTGTTTCCTGCAATTTTACAAGGAGATAATGCGGTTGCTAGTATTACAGAGCAATTAGAATTAATTGAAAAACGTTCTGCCCATTTTGATATCGTTTTAATTATTCGTGGTGGTGGAGGTGATGTTGGCCTCAATTGCTACAACAATTTTCAAATGGCATCGAAAGTGGCTTCTTTTCCAATTCCAGTAATAACAGGAATTGGCCACTCTACCAATGAAACGGTGGTAGAAATGGTAAGCCATACCAATAAAATCACTCCTACTGCTGTTGCAGATAGTTTGGTGGAAATTTATAGAAGATTAGAATTGCAATTAAACCAAAGTTTTGAATTACTAACCAACGTATTAGACTCAAAAATAAAACCCCAGAAACAACAATTATTGAACCATATTCATTTTTTAAAATCATTTTCTTCCAAACCAATTTCAGGTGAAAGGATTCTATTAAACAAGGTCCAGAATAGAATATGGGGCGCTAGCAAAGAATTAATTCAATTTGAACGAAATAAAATAGATTCAGAAATAAAAGATAAACTTACTTATAAATGTAAAGAGCAACTCCAAAAATCTTTTAACGACATTGATATTTTTACGACAAAATTAAAAATGTTAGATCCCAAAAATGTTTTAAAAAGAGGCTTTAGTATTACCTCGGTAAATGGAAAAATTGTGACCGATACCCGAAACTTAAAAATAGGAGAGGTTTTAACTACTCAATTGCAAAATGGAATTATTGCAAGTGAAATAAAAGAAATAAATAATGAGTAAAGAAATAAAATACGAAGAGGCAATGAACGAATTGGAATTAATTGTTTCTGGAATTGAAGAGAATCAAATCTCTATTGATGAATTATCCCTTAAAATGAAAAGGGCAACAGAATTAATCAAAATCTGTAAATCGAAACTATTAAAAACCGAGAACGACATTGCTGATGTTATGAAGGATTTAGAGCAATAGACAATTATGTATAACCAACTATTTTTAAACTAATTAAAAAATGTTTTAGGTTTACCTTTTACTAAACTAGTACACATGAATAAATTTATGTTTTTTGTTTTGGTAGCCATCTCTTTTATGGGAGTTAGTTTCATTAATATTTCCAGTACTGGAAATATTAATGAAGTTGTTCCTAAAAAAGAAACATCAATTGATTACTTTAACGACATTAAGCCTATTCTTGATAAAAGATGCGTTACTTGCCATTCCTGCTACAACTCTCCATGCCAACTTAAACTTAGTTCATATGAAGGTTTAGACCGTGGAGCAAGTAAAAAATCAGTGTATGGAGCGCGACTAACTGCTGCAGATCCTACCCGACTATTTATTGATGCTAATTCTACTCCTGAATGGAGACAAAAAGAGTTTTTCTCGGTTACAGATACCGGTATTTCAGAGGAGGG